>JAWOCH010000314.1:0-35306 GCA_046483865.1 Candidatus Brocadiia bacterium
GGATCCCATGAGCCCACCCGCGCCGGAACAGATTCCCCCGCCGGAAACCCACAGCCGCGGGCCGACCGTTGTCCACCTGAATCCGTCCAACCCGGCGCGTCATCTGCTCAACGACCTGTTCCGACTTCCCGAGCTTCTGGAGGACATCTCAGGGGGCAGCAGCCGCCTGGCCGGGCGAACGACCTGCTGGCACTGGCGCCCGGACGGCGGGCAGCCCGGCTACCTGGTGCGCCAGTACGTGCACGGCGGCGCGCTCGGACGTCTCTGGGGCGCGTTGTTCACGGACTCCGAACGGATGCAGCGGGAGCTGCGCGTGGTTCGCTACGCCGTGCTGTGCGGCGTGCCAACCCCCCATCCGGTGGCCCTGCGCGTGGAGCGCGTGTGGGGGCCTTTTGTCGAGGGGCATCTGGTCACCGAGTACATCCCGGACGCGTTGAACCTGTTGGAGCTGTGCAAAGGCGACCAGGAAGGTTGGCCGCCTCAGCGGAGACACGCCGCGGCCCATGCCGTCGCCGGCGCAGTAGCCCGGATGCACGACGCAGGCATAGACCACGCCGATCTGAACCTGAAGAACATCCTCGTGCAGCCCGGCGATGACGGGCTGCGCACGCACATCATTGACCTGGACAAGGCGGTCGTGCGCCGCCCGCTGCCCCTGGGGCGTCGGATGGCCAACCTGGTGCGCCTCGACAGGTCCGTGCTCAAGTGGGCTGCCAGCCGGCAGTCAGTCACCCTCAGCGACCGCTTGCGTGTAGTGCGCAGCTACCTGGGACACTATCCCGACTGGCGGAGCCAGTGGCGACAGATTCTGCGCACCCACGCAACGCGCCACCTGCGCCACGTGCTCACGCGGCAGGCTTGACCACCACCTGCCTGCGCGCTACCATCCCCGTGGAGCGTAGCCACCATGCACTCCTGCGGGAGGGCGCCGAGAGATGGAGAGGGTCAACGCGAACGAGCTGGAGTACCGCAACACGGTCAGCGGGCCGAAATACCTGTTCCGAGGACCGCGGATAGACTGGGGGCTGATCCGCTTCCTGCCTGGCGAGGAGCTGGGCGCCCACTACCATAACGAGGTCGAGGAGACGTTCTACTTCCAGACCGGTTCGGGTGTGTTCGTGGCCGACGGGCTGGAGTATGACATCAGCCCCGGCGATGCCTTCCGCGTCGACCCGGGAGAGGTCCACAACGTGCTCAACACCGGCGACGGCCCCCTCGACGGTGTGTTCATCAAGCACACCTACCAGCCGGACGACAAGGTGGGCACCGGCTGACCCGCCCACGGGCAGACCGCGCGGCGGGGACGCCGCCTCTGCCGGGTCGGAGAGGGGAAGCCGGACGACGGGTAAGGGCGCCCCTTGACGAGCCGCTTTTGCAACTGAGCTGCCGGGCTGGCTATAATCCCTGAGGGTCGGCTACACGCACACCTCTTGCCCACGGACCCGAGCAGATGGACTACCTGGAAGAGGGCCTGGAGATCATCCGCCAGGAGATCAGTGCCCTCGAGGACATGAAGGACCAGCTCGGCCCGGAGTTCGCGCAGGCGGTCGAGTTGATCTTTGGATGCGAAGGCCGTGTGATCGTCACCGGCGTGGGCAAGGCCGGACTGGTCGGCCGCAAAGTCAGCGCCACCCTGGCCAGCACAGGCACGCCTTCCTACTGGATGCACGCCGTCGAGGCTCGCCACGGTGATCTCGGCCGGGTGCAGCCTGGCGATGTCGTCCTTGCGCTGAGCAACAGCGGCGAGACCGAGGTCGTCCAACTCCTGCCGGCGCTGAAGAAGCTGAACGTGCCGATCATCGCCATCACGGGAGACCCCACTTCCGCCCTGGCGCAGCGCAGCGACATCGTGCTTCACATCGGTCGCGTCCGCGAGGCGTGCCCTCTTGGTCTGGCGCCGTCGTGCAGCACAACGGCCATGCTGGTGATGGGAGATGCACTTGCGCTTACCATCTTCCGCATCCGCAACTGGTCGCCCGAAGATTACGCCTTCTACCACCCCGGCGGCGAACTGGGTCGCAAACTCATCACCGTCAGAGAGATCATCAAGACCGAGCACGGCAATCCGGTCTGCGCGCGCGGCGCGACGGTCCGCGAGGCGCTCGGGGTGATCGGCGGCCGGGGCAGCTATGGCGCAGTCAACGTCGTGGACGGCGACGGACAGCTGGTGGGTTATTTCACCGACGGCGATTTCCGTCGGCTCATGCAGGACGGCGATGGCCAACTGCTGGACCGCCCCATCGGCGATGTGATGACCGCCGAGCCGAAGACTATCAGCATAGACAGCCTCGCCGCCGAGGCATACCGCGTGCTCCGAGACTGCCGCGTGGACAACCTGCCCGTGGTGGACCAGGACGGGCGGCCGGTCGGGATCCTGGACGTGCAGGACTGGCTGGACCTGGAGCGCGGCATGGACACGCCACCCGAGAAATGACAGCCAACCCATGCGCCTGCTGCACGAAGAAGCCCGAGAGCGCGCCCGTAGCGTCAGACTCGTCATCATGGACGTGGACGGCGTGCTGACCGACGGCCGCGTCCTCTACTCCGCCGACCGGGAAGGCGTGCTGTTCAACGTGCACGATGGCACGGGTATCAAGTACCTGCACCGCTGCGGCATCCAGACGGCGCTGGTCACCGGCCGGAACATCCAGGCCGTGCGCCGCCGCGCTGAGTCGCTCGGAATCCCGCATCTGGTCCAGGGCGCCAGGGTGAAGATGGACGCCTATGAGCAGGTGCTCGCAGATGCCCAAATGCCCGACGAAGCCGCGGCCTACGTGGGCGACGACCTGACCGACATCCCGGTGATGCGGCGGGTTGGGCTGGCGATTGCCGTGCCCGACGCCGTCAGCGAAGTCCTGGAGCGCGTGCACGCCGTCACCGAGAAACGCGGTGGGCACGGCGCGGTGCGCGAGGCGGCGGAGTTCATCCTGAAAGAGCAAGGCAAGTGGCAAGGCATCCTTCAGCGATACTTCGAACCGGATGAAGGGAGTGCGCAGACGTGAGCACAGAGCTGGAAGCAGACCTGGACGGCATGGTGGTGGCGCTTACGGGCGGGGGAGGCGTCTTGTGCGGCACTATGGCCCGTGCCCTTGCGCGGCGCGGAGCGGCCGTTGCCATACTCGACGTGCTGGAGGAGGCGGCGCAGGAAGTGGCCGACGACATTCGCGAGGACGGAGGCACCGCCCTGCCCGTCGTCTGCAACGTGCTGGAGAAGGAGCAGATACGCCGCGCCGTCCAGACGGTCGAGGAGCAGCTCGGACCGACCGACGCGCTGATCAACGGTGCGGGGGGGAACCGGGCCGAAGCCACCACCACGCCCGACCTGCCGTTCTTCGACCTGCCCCAGGACGCCGTGCGATGGGTGTTCGAGCTGAACTTCCTGGGCACCTTTCTGTCCTGCCAGGTTTTCGCCCGGCGCATGGTCGAGCGGGAGGCCGGGAACATCATCAACATATCGAGCATGTGCGCCTTCCGCCCACTGACCCGCGTTTCGGCCTACTCGGCGGCCAAAGGCGCCGTGAGCAATTTCACGCAGTGGCTTGCGGTGCATCTGAACCAAAACTACGGGCCCGGCATTCGCGTCAACGCCATCGCCCCGGGTTTCTTCCTCACCGAACAGAATCGCTACCTGCTGACTGATGTCGAAACCGGTGAGTTGACGCCACGGGGGCAGACCATCCGGGACCACACTCCGATGGGACGGTTCGGTGACCCGGAGGACCTGATCGGCACGCTGCTGTGGCTGCTGAGCGAGTCCTCCGATTTCGTCAACGGCATTGTGGTGCCGGTGGACGGCGGCTTCAGCGCCTTCAGCGGAGTGTGAGGCGGCCTGACATGGACTTCGCAGCACTGTCCCACTGGATCGGCAATCAGTCCGACGCCATGGTCCAGCTCCAGGCGGACCTGACGGCGCGCCCGGCCATCGGACCGGATAACGGCGGGAAGGGCGAATGGGAACGCGCGCGCTTCCTGGAGCAGTACCTGGCCGGTCACGGCATCGAACGCATCGAACACTACGACTGCCCCGACGACCGTGTGCCCGAGGGGACGCGGCCGAACCTGGTGGCGACGGTGCCCGGCCAGGCCGAAGCGCCGCACATCTGCGTGTTGACGCACCTGGACGTGGTGCCGCCGGGCAGGCGCAAAGAAGATGGTTCCTACGAAGGTTGGAAAGGCGATCCGTTTGAGCTGCGCCGCGTGGGCGATCGCATCTTCGGCCGGGGCGTCACGGACAACCAGCAGTCCATCGTCAGCTCCGTCTTCGCCGCCCGCGCTTTGCTTGAACACGGCCTGCAACCGGCCCACGATGTCCGGCTGCTGTTCGTTTCCGACGAGGAGACCGGCAGCGAGCGGGGGCTGGGCTATCTGCTGGACGAGCATCGCGAACTGTTCAGCGAGGACGACCTGATCATCGTCCCCGACGCGGGCAACGAGGACGGCTCGATGGTCGAGGTGGCCGAGAAGTCGGTCCTGTGGGTGGAGTTCACCGTCGCCGGCCAGCAGGCGCACGGCTCGCGTCCGGACCGGGCGGTGAACGCCTTCCGCGCCGCCAGCCGGCTGGTCTGCCGCCTGGACGAGCAGCTACACGAGCGCTACAGCGCGCGCGACGAGCTGTTCGACCCGCCGGTCAGCACGTTCGAGCCCACGCTGCACGCCGCCAACGTGCCGAACGTGAACACCATCCCCGGCCAGGACGTGTTCTGCTTCGATTGCCGCGTGCTGCCCGACAACGATCTGGACGACCTTCTCGATATGCTTCGCGCTGCCGCCGCGGAGACGGACGAAGCGCTGGGGACTGACACGACCTTCCGGATCCGCACGCGCATGGACGCCCCGCCGGCCACGCCGCCCGACGCGCCCGTAGTGCGGCTGCTGTGCAACGCCGTGCGGGAAGTGCTGGACGTCGAGGCGCGGCCGATGGGGGTCGGCGGGATGACGGTGGCTTCCCTGTTCCGGCGGGCCGGTCTGCCGGTGGCGGCATGGATGACGGCCGGCGGCGGCGAGCACGAGGCCAACGAAAGCTGCCCCATCGCCAACATGGTCAACGACGCCCGCGTCTTCGCCCGGGTTTTCGCTAAAGGTATCTCGTCAAGGAAGCACTATGACGAATCCGGATTGGGATGAACCGCACCGTTTGAAGGAACTTGCGGACAAGCAGTTCGAGCAGGTGCCCGAACAACCGGGAACCTACCGTGTATACCAGGAGGAGAGGCCAGTCCCGCGCGCCTTCGACACAGACGGATCCGGCACGCTTAGCATTGGCGAGTCCATTAACCTGCGGCAGCGGTTGCGCAGATTCTGGCTGTGCGCACAGGGGAAGCACCAACGGGGACACGCAGCCGGATGGAAGTACCGCGACTTCTGCTTCGAGTGCCGCTTTCCCCTGAAAGAGCTGCATGTCCAATGGGTCACAGCATCATCGAAGACGACTGCCCGGAATCGCGAAAGCGATGAGATGCGTGAATACCTCAAGCAGTTCGGTGAGCTGCCCCCGCTTAATTACCAGTTCACCAAGAGGTACACGAGGTGACTCAAAGCCGGCAATGCGGGGTACAGCGGCACGTTCGCTACTGGAGCTTCAACATCGCGTTTCGCAGCAATGCGTGCGGCAGCGAGAGGCCGGCTTCTGGAGTGCGGTGGCTTGCCACCGCTTTGCCGTTGCGGGGCTTGCCCCGCCTTTCCGCGCTCGCCGGCGGCAAGCCGCCGGGTTCCAAAGCGGCGCCGAGGCGCCGCACTCCAGAGTCGTCTTCACCCATCGCAGCACCAACCGAACCCAATGAATCAATCTTGAAGGTCCACCAGAGAAGGAGCAGTCTACCACTTCGTACCAATGACGGGGAACGCGAAAAGCGACTCAGAACTCGGCTTTCCGGAAGGCCGAAGCTCGTCGTAGGTGGACTGCGTAGCGCGAGAGTTGCCTGTGGGTGCCTTCCCGAACCTTAGCAGCGGCCATTACACCATACCCTACGCCTCAGCCCTACCTTACTCCGGTTCCAACTCGGCGCCCATAACGGTCACCGTCAGTCCTTCCAGCAGGTCGGGCTCGGAGATGCGGGCGACCGACACCCCCTGCCGCGTGCGCACGCTCAGCACCGGTATGCGCATCTCCTTCCAATCGGCCAGCGGCAGCAGCGGCACGTCCAGCGTGCCGCGCAGCGGGCGGAGCGTCAACTCCCCCTCCAGGCGGTTCAGCGACAGGCCCGCCGCGGCCATCGTCATGCCCAGCACCGTCGCCCCCCGCGGGTAGAAAGCCAGGTAGTTGCCCTCGGTCGTGTCGTAATAGAGCGACGCGCCCCAGCCGCTGCCGGTGGCCGCCTGGTAGTCCCAGTAGCGCCCCACGTTGTCCAGCATGTCCACTCCCAGGTAGGCGGCCACGTAGTCGCGCCACATGTTCTGGCTGAACCAGACGGTCCGGTCCGAGCCGCTGGAGTGGCGGCATCCGTAGGGAGTCATCGTCCGGCGGGCAGCGGTCTCGATGTCTCGCGCGAAGCGGTTCAGTTTCCATCGGGGCATCTTGAGCCCGGCCAGGAACAGGTAGAGCAGCCCGTTGGCCGTGTAGATGGAGTAGTCGTCCCAGCCTTCCAGCTCCTCCCCTTCCAGGGGCTCGCCGGTCCAGGGGTCGGTGAGGCCTTCGGTGCTCTTGTCCAGAACCACGGCGTAGTGGTCATCCAGCCAGGCGCCCTCTTCGACCGCTTTGACGCCCTTGGAGGCGGCGGCCCGCCAGCGCTCGGCCTGGGAGCCCTTGGCGCCGCAGTGCTGCTCCAGCTCCGCCAGGGCCCACAGGGCGGCCTGGGCCTTAACGGCCAGGTAGGTCTGCTCCCGCCCGAACTGCACCGCCGGGCTGGCGTCGTCTATCGTGTTGGCCGTGCCCAGGTCGGGCACACCGTTGCCGCTGGTGTCGGCCTTCACCAGGAACTCGCCCAGCCGCCGGCACAGGTCCAGATGCTCCTTCGCCTTCTCCGTCTGCCCGGTGAAAGCAGTCCACGCGGCCAGCATCAGCAGGTAGTTGGCCGTTTCCTCCACTTCCATGTGGTGGGAGTAGACCTGGTGCCCGACCACGTGGTCTCCGCCCATGTCGTGGCACAGGAAGGCCGTCTTGTTGCCCTCCGCCCCGACCAGCTCGGCGGCGTCCACCTCGAACTCCGCCCACTCATCCAGCAGCATGCCCAGCAGTTCCGGCCACAGGGCGAAATACAGCAGCGCGTCGTTGTACTCCACGTCTATGGTCGAGTGGTAGTAGCAGAGCCCCTCCCAGACGCTGAACCAGTCGGAGCCGTCCTGGCGCACGGCCCACCAGGAGTCCGCAAGGAAGGAATGGAACGCCAGTGCCGACAGGTTTCCCCCCGCGCTGCCCAGAGTCCAGCTTCCGAACGCAACGTCCAGCATGTCGCATCGCTTCAGGATCTTCTTCCTGTGCTCGGCGGCCCAGGCGACCATTGCCTTGCGGGACTCGAACGCTTCCACGTACTTCAGCGTAGCGGGCTGATCGAAGACCTGGAGCACGGGTTCAGCTATCCAGCAGGACCAGATCAGCCGCATCCGCGTCTCGGGTTCCTCCGCCAGGTTGAACGCCAGCCGCAACTCCGCCGGGCCGACCCGGTCGCCTGACTCCGCTTCCACCCAGGTCGCAACCGTCACCGACTGGGGCGGCAAGTCGTGACGCGCGGGCGCATTGCTGGTGAACCGATAGCGAAAGCCGCCCTCGCCCCCGTCGAACTCCACGCCCTCCCCCCGCAGGCCGAATACCAGCTCCCCCTGTTCCAGAGGCGAATCGGGCTCGATGTGCCGGAACTCGCCCAGCCGCCGCACGGTCAGGTCTACGTAGTAGAACGGCGCCGTCGAGATGCGCACATTACGGGGGTAGAACGGCGCCCGGATCTCCAGGACGACCTCCAGGCCCAGAGCAGGATGCACGCCGCGGTAGCTTATGCCGGTCAGGGCAGCAAACTGCTCCACGAACGGCAGCGGCGTGGCCTCGGAGCTGAACGGCAGCGTCCACGTCTGGCCCTCGGGCGTGCGCACGCCGGCGACCAGCTCCAGGGGCTGCTCCAGGAAACGTCCCGTTGCATTCTGGTAGACCTTGCGGTCGTAAGGATGGAAGATCAGGTTGAAGCGTCCGCCAAGCGTAGCGGCGGCATCGGCTATCGGCTGCATCTGGTCCCTCCCCTGGCCGGGGCGGCGGGCCGGGGTGCCGCCCGGAAACTGTCCCGGCAGGTCTGCTGTCGGCCCCTGTGGTAGCCACGCTACTGTACGGAAATCAGCCCGCAATGCAAGCGTGGGAGGGGCACGAACCACGCGCCCCGTTCGGGACGCAGCAGACGGCGAGGGGCGCTTGCGCGTCAGTCGCCAGGCATCAGGGGGACCAGTTCAATGCCTGCGCCGGTGCCCAGATTCCTGGAGTACTGCTTGTCCTCCGGGTTGTTCCAGTGCTCGTAGACGCCGAGGCTGTCCATCGGCTGCCCGTCGCCGTCCGGATCGTAGAGGGCGCCCGAGATGGGTGAGCCGGCCAGGGCGGCCTCCCGCAGGTAATCTGCAGTGCCGGACATGCTCGGGTAGCTCTCGCTCCATTCTGTCCGGAGGAAGTCGAAACCGACCGAGTCAATCGCCACCGCATCCTGGCTGACGAAGATGCTCTCGGGCCAGTCGCCGTCGAACGGCGCCATCTGCCAGCGGCTTGGCCTGCCTTCCCAATCCTCCCCCGCTATGAGGCCGTCAATCAGGTAGAGGACCGTCTTGCCGCCCAGTTCCGGGTGCCCCATCAGGTCCACCACCGCCCGGTAGTGCCCCATGCCGGGCAGGTTCGTCGGCAACGTCTGGTGCATGTCGTAGAATTGCCGCCCCAGCGGATCGTCATAGGCAATGGGATTGCGGATTAGTGAGCCGTAGTGGTTCTTCGCGCACAGCGTGATGCCGTTCATCTCGTGGCTCTTCAGGATCGCGAAGTTGACGACGTAATCCGCCTCCGCAAACGAAGTGGGAATGTGATCCTGCGCGGTTACCCGATCGAGGCGCCGCGGCTCCGGATCGCTCCAGACCACGGGTACGTCGGAGAAGGACACCAGCCTCCGCCCGGACACGGGTGAACCGTAACGGGTCAGACACACCACCCGCCGCAGCTCCTCGTGCCGTTGGATGGCGTTGTAGTAGAAGTTCGGCATGATGCGGGACGGGTCGCCGATGGAGATCTGCTCCGCCGGCACTCCTGCGTCCACGACCAGTTGCCTCAGCAGGGCCACGGTGAGTTGTGGCGAGTTGCCGATGTTGTCAGCGTGTTCCCACGGCTTGCCCATGCGCATGGGATCGGACTCTCCGCACAGGGTGTGGTTAGTCTTTATGGCTATCTTCTCGCCTGCCTGATAGCCCACGTCCCCGCGGCCGTGGGTTCGGTTATAGTGGCGGAACAGAGCGTCCCAGGCCGCCGCCACGCTGTCCTCACCGCTCAGGTTCATCACTGCCCGCTCCAGCATCCGGCTGACGACTTGCTGGTCCGTGCGCTGATACCAGAGCGTACCCGTATGCGGGCCGACCCAGTCAACGGCCTCCTTGTCGCGCACCCACACGACGCGTCCGGGATGGATGCCCTGCGCGATGCCCACCGGCTGGTTGACCGGCAGGGGGTCGGCAGCGGCCAGCGCCGGGCCGGCGTCTGTCAGGCTCAACGTCAGTGACAGTGTCCCCACCGCCACGGCGACCATCCCCGCGGCCAGCGGGTAGCGCGCCTTGCGCAGATAGCGCCGCGCCTTGCCCAGCGCGCCCAGCGCCCCGGCCGCGCCCAGCAGCCACACGACGAACCCCGAGGCCAGGGGCAGCGCAGCCCGTTGGCACGGATAGCGGGCCCGGGACGGTTTCGGAATCACCCGGACCAGAAACCATACGAGCGCCATTAGGCCCGTGGCCTGGAAGAGCCACTTTGCAGCGCTGCTGCGCGTCTGGCCTGCATCACGGCAAACGTCCGTTTCAGTTCCCTGCTGCTTATCTGCGCCTGACACGTGCGACCTCCGTGTAACAAAAGCCGAGCCCCGGCCGGACTCCCCGGCCGCGACGTTCCCAACCCTTTGATGAAAACCCGGGATACCCTCCCAGAAACGGTCATTCTACAACCGTTCGGCTCGGCCGGGCAAGCGGAACTGACCAGTCAGTTCCGTTTTTCGCCGAAATCCGTTGAACAGCCGGCGCGCGCCCCCTATCATGTCCTGTGAATCGGCGGCCACTCTCCGACCGCCGGGAGCTTCTGTTCAGCCGCATTCTCTATCGCGAGAGGGTGACAATGAAGGTAAGGGACCTGATGATCGTGCTGGCGATGTGCCTGGCCCTGATGACAGTGCCGGCTGCCGCGGCGGAGGAAGGTGCTGCCGTTGAGGCCACCGAAACGCCGGCAGAGACGCCCATGCAAACGACCGCCGTCGGGGAGTTCGAGACTCCCATGCAGAGGATGAGCTACGCGGTTGGGTTCCAGTGGGCGGGTTTCTTCAAGCGTCGCGCGGACAACTACGACGTGGACGCCTTCGTTGCCGGCATCCGCGACTCGCTCACTGACAGCAGGCCGCGGCTGGACCCGGCCGTCATGGAGGAGTTGATGGACGAGTTCTTCGGCGGCGACCGCCGTCGGCGCGGCCGGCGGGGACGACCCGACCCGGAGGCCAACCTCCAGGAGGCAAAGGAGTTCCTGGCCGAGAACAAGGACGAGGAAGGCGTCCAGACGCTGCCCGGCGGCGTCCAGTACCAGGTCATCGAGCCCGGCAGCGGGGCCTCCCCGGAAGCGGACGACAGAGTCACTGTACACTACCGCGGCATGCACCTGGACGGGGAGGAGTTCGACAGCTCCTACAGCCGTGGGGAGCCGAGCCAGCTCGACCTGTCCCACACGATACCCGGCTGGCGCCAGGCCCTGACCCACATGAAGAAGGGCGCGAAGTGGAAGGTCTGGATTCCGCCGGAGCTGGCCTACGGCGAGCGCGGCGTCGAGCGGACCATCCAACCCAACGAGCTGCTGGTCTTCGAGATAACGCTGCTGGATTTCAAGGACTGACGCACCAGCCGGAGGCCCGGCCCGTGCCCGCCGGACGTGCGACGTCAGACAGCCCGGACTACCGCCTGACGTGGTGCAACCCCCTGCCGCTGCCCTTCACGCCGGCCGGAGGCGGCCGGACAACGGGCAGCCTGGCCGACCCCACGGTGCTGCGCCACGAGGGGAAGTACTACCTGTACGCCACCGGGGGACAGGCGTGGGTCTCCAACGACTTGCTGCACTGGACCTACCATCCGGTCAGCGTCCCGGGCCGGCGCGGGCTGGTGGGGCCGGCCCTGATTGAGAAGGGGGGCACCTTCTACCTCACCGACAATCAGGCCATCCTCTACAGGAGCGATTCGCCGCTGGGGCCGTGGGAATCGCTCGGCCGCATCCGCGACGAGCAGGACGAGGAAGTCCACTTCGTTGACTGGATGTTCTTCCTCGACGACGACGGGCGGCTCTACGCCTATCACAACAGCGACAGGGGCATCGGCTCGGACGGTATCTACGTGACGGAGCTGGACGAGCGGGAGGACTACGCCCGCACCGTCGGGCCGACCACGCACTGCTTCGGCTACGAGCCCGAACACGTCTGGGAGCGGCGCGGCGACCACAACGAGGACGCCAGCTCAAGCTGGATCGAAGCCGCCTGGATGACCAAACGCGACGGGCGCTACTACCTGCAGTACTCGGCGCCGGGCACGGAGTTCTTCACCTACGCCGTGGGGCTCTACACGGCGGACAGCCCCCGCGGTCCGTTCACCTACGATGCGCGCAGTCCGCTGCTTGCGGACGGCGGCGCGCTGGCGCGCGGCCCCGGCCACCACACCGTTTTCGAGGGCCCGGACGGCGAGCTATGGACGCTCTACCACGTGCTCGTGCGCAATCGGAGCATCTGGGAGCGGCGGCTGGCCATGGACTGCGTGTCTTTCGACTCGGCGGGGCATATGCTCTTCGAGGGCCCGACGCAGACGCCGCAGTGGGCGCCCGGCTCCGGTCGGCGCAGGGACGTGGGGCTGGCTGCGCTCTCGGCAGGCCGCCCGGCTGCCGCCGACTCCGAGCAACCCGGCCATCCGGCCGGCGGCGCCGTGGACGGGTCGGTCAACACCTGGTGGGAGCCGGACGGGCCGTCCTGCCCGCACTGGCTGCGCGTGGACCTGGGCGCCCGCTGCACGGTGGGCGCCGCCCGGCTCGTCTTCTATGACATCGGCCCTTTCCAGTACGTGCTCGAGACCTCGGACGACGGCCAACGGTGGGAGGAAGCCGTGAACGAGCGGGACAACGTCGTGGCGCGGAACAACGCCTACCACGTGCTGGGCGGCGGGCATGGCAGGCCGGCCCGCTACCTGCGGCTGAGGGTGACGGACGTCCCGCCGGACACGCCTCTGCGCCTCATTGAACTGACTGTCTTCGGACACCGGGACGCGAAGGCCGACCACACGCCTGAGTAGCGAGCCCATCCGCAAACGGCGCGGCTGGGGGTGTGCCCTGCCCGCCCGGCAGTTTCCCCAATCTGTCTCGCCGCTCCTGCAGCCGCCTTGCACGCCGGCCGGCCAGCGGCGCGGGACAGCGCCCGCACCCACGGACACAGCGTGCAGGCGGCCTGCTGAGAAGCTGGTCAAAGATTGAGCAACGCATCCGGCCTGCGCACGAATCCCACACCTTTGCAACGGCTCCGAACGCGGGCCGCAGACACGGCTGCCATGCTTAAGGCCATGCTTACAATGGACTTAGGGCAAGCCAGGCCCGTTTGGCATCCCGATTGCACTACTGCGACCGTCGTGCGCCGTGGCCGCGCACAGACGGGATGTCGCGCATGCTGTTCCCCGGGGTTACCCGCAGACGAAGGGAGGACCAGGGATGGGACGGACCAAGGACGAGGGCCTGTTGCCGGTGCTTCTGCTCGGCGTCGGGTGCGCCGCTGCTCTCGGGGCCGACGGGACGGTCTCCGCCAGCGCGCGGGGTGTGGACACCCTGTGGGTCCTGGTGGCGGCTTTCCTGGTTTTCTTCATGCAGGCGGGCTTCGGCATGGTTGAGGCCGGCTTCATTCGTGCCAAGAACGCCTGCAACATCCTGACCAAAAACTTCCTGGACTACTGCGTGGCCAGCGTCATGTTCTTCCTGGTCGGCTACGCGCTCATGTTCGGCGCGGGGAACGGGCTGGTCGGCTGGACGGGCTTCGGCATGTCGGGCGCGGAGAATCCCAGCGGGGTGGATCTGTTCGCCTTCTGGCTGTTCCAGGCGGCCTTCTGCGGCGCGGCGGCCACCATCGTGGCCGGCGGCATGGCAGAGCGCATGAAGTTCCCGGCCTACCTGATGTACACCGCCGTCATCAGCGCCGTGGTGTATCCGATCATCGGACACTGGATCTGGAGCGGCCAGGGCTGGCTGGCGAACCTGGGCTTCGGCGACTTCGCCGGCTCGACGGTCGTGCACGCCACCGGCGGCTGGGTAGCCTTCGTGGGCACGGCCATACTCGGCCCACGCATCGGGAAGTTCGGCGCGGACGGCCGCCCCCGGGCACTCCCCGGCCACTCGATACCGCTGGCGGCACTCGGGGTCTTCCTGCTGTGGTTCGGCTGGTTCGGCTTCAACCCCGGCTCCACGCTGGCCGTAGGCGACGGCTCAGCGATTGGTCGGGTGGCCATGAACACGAACCTGGCCGCCGCCACCGGCGCCATCGCCGCCATGCTCACCGTGTGGGCCCTCTACGGCAAGCCGGACCTGTCCATGACCATGAACGGCGCACTGGCAGGCCTGGTGGCGATCACCGCGCCGTGCGCCTTTGTCAGCGGAGCGGCGGCCCTGGCCATCGGCGCGGTGGCCGGCGTCATAGTGGTGCTGGGCGTCTCCATGCTGGACTCGATCGGCGTCGACGACCCCGTGGGCGCGGTGCCCGTGCACGGGATGAACGGCCTGTGGGGCACTTTGGCCGTCGGCATCTGGGGGAGGCAGTCCCTGGGGCTGGCCCGCGAGGGGCTGCTCCACGGCGGCGGCCTGACCCAGCTCGGCGTGCAGGCACTGGGCGTCCTCGCCGTCAGCCTGTTCGCCATGGCCAGCATGGGCCTGGTCTTCTATCTCATCAAACAGACCATCGGTCTGCGGGTAACGCGTGAGGAGGAATACCGCGGGCTCGACATCGGCGAGCACGGCATGGAGGCGTACGCCGGGTTCCAGATCTTCACCACACAGTAGCAAGGAGGTGCGCTATGAAACTGATAATCGCCTACATCCAGCCCGAGAAGCTCAACGACGTCAAGCAGGCGCTCTTCGAAGCGGAGGTCTACAAGATGTCGGTCACCAACGCGCTCGGCTGCGGCCAGCAGCAGGGATACAAGGAGGCATACCGGGGCGTGGTGACCGAGGTGAACCTGCTGAAGAAGGTGCGCCTGGAGATAGCGGTCAACGAGGGCTTCGTCGAGCCCACAGTGGCGGCCATCATCGCTGGCGCCCGCACCGGAGAGATCGGCGACGGGAAGATCTTCATCCTCGACCTGGCCGAGTGCATCCGCATCCGCACGGGCGAGCGCGGCGGGGAGGCAATCGGGTGAACGGGTGGTCAATCATTGAGCACCCCGGTGCCCCCTGCGCACGGATTCTACAGTCGCGTGGGAATGCCGGAGGAGACCACGAAGGCTCAGTATGCACGTAACCCATCCCCTACCAACACCTTACAAGACACATGTTCGGTTTGGCACCGCAGTTGCACCGGGTTCCTTCAAGATCCGGGTAGCTCAGGCGTCCTCGCCGGACGAGGCGCGGCGAGACGCCGCGCCCACCAAGGGAAAGACGCCTGATAACGAGCCCTGAAGGAAGGAGGCCGCAATGGCCACGATGGACAAGGAAGCCGTGATGAAGACGGTCGAGGAGAAGCGGGTCAGGTTCATCCGCCTGTGGTTCACCGACGTGCTGGGTTACTTGAAGAGCTTCGCAATCACTGCCGATGAGCTGGAAGGCGCGCTCGACGAGGGCATGGGCTTCGACGGCTCCTCGATCGAAGGCTACGCGCGGATCGAGGAGAGCGACATGGTCGCCCGGCCGGACCCGGGCACGTTCACCATTCTGCCCTGGCGTCCGACCGAGGACGCCGCCGTCGCGCGCATGTTCTGCGACGTGCTCCAGCCGGACGGCACCCCCTATGTGGGCGATCCGCGCTACGCACTGAAGCGCAACCTGCAGAGGGCCGCCGACATGGGCTACACCTTCTACGTCGGCCCGGAGCTGGAGTTCTTCTACTTCCGGGACAGCAACGGCACGGCCGGACTGGACGCCGGCGGCTACTTCGACCTGACGCCCCTGGACGTGGCCAGCGACCTGCGGCGCGACACCATCCTGAGCCTCGAGCAGATGGGCATCCACGTCGAATACAGCCACCATGAGGTGGCTCCCAGTCAGCACGAGATTGACCTGCGCTACACCGACGCCCTGTCCATGGCCGACGCCGCCATGACGTACCGTCTGACCGTCAAGGAGATCGCCTTGAAGCACGGCGTCTACGCCACCTTCATGCCCAAACCCCTGTTCGCGGAGAACGGCAGCGGCATGCACACGCACCAGTCGCTGTTCGAGGACGATAAGAACGCGTTCTTCGACGCTGACGACCGCTACGGTCTCTCGCAGGTCGGTAAAGCGTACATCGCGGGCCTGCTGGCGCACGCGCGGGAGATCTGTTCGTTGGTCGCGCAGTGGGTGAACAGCTACAAGCGCCTTGTGCCGGGCTACGAGGCGCCGGTCTATGTCTCCTGGGCGCGACGCAACCGGTCCGCGCTGGTGCGGGTGCCGATGTACAAGCCCGGGCGCGAGGCCGCGACCCGCGCCGAGTTCCGCTGCCCCGATCCCGCCTGCAACCCCTACCTGGCCTTCGCCGTCATGCTGGCCGCGGGGCTGAAGGGCATCGAAGAGGGCTACGAGCTGCCGGAGCCGGTCGAGGAGGACATCTTCGAGATGACACCGCAGCAGCGGACCGAGCGAGGCATCGTGTCCCTGCCCGGCAATCTGGCCGAGGCCATTGCCGAGACCGAGCGCAGCGAGCTGGTGCGCGAGGCGCTGGGCGACCATATCTTCGACAAGTTCATCGCCAACAAGAAGATAGAGTGGGACGGATACCGGATGCACGTCAGCCGGTATGAGCTGGAGAACTACCTGCCCGTGCTCTGACGGGGGAAGGACAGATGAGGATCCCCGACCAGAAAGACATCAGCGGATGCGCCATCTCGGGCCTTATGTCCGAGGAGGGCCGCCTGTTGGGCGGGGACCTCATCATCCGCTCCATCGCCGTGATGCACGAGCGGTCCAACGGGCTGGGCGGCGGCTTCGCGGGATACGGCATCTACCCCGAACATGAAGAGGACTACGCCCTGCACGTCATGTGCGACGACGAGCCGTCCCGCCGTCGGGCCGAGGAACTGATAGAGACCCGCTGCACCGTCCGCCACGATGAACCGATCCCCCACCGGCCCGTGCGCGCCATACGCGGGCGCCCGATGCTGCACCGGTGGTTCGTGCGGGTGAAGCCCGGCCTGCTGCGCCGCAACTACGACATGGACGAGGACGACCTGATCGTGGCCATGGTGATGCAGATCAACGCCGAGGTGGACGGGGCGTTCGTCTTCTCAAGCGGCCGGAACATGGGCGTGTTCAAGGGCGTCGGGTTCCCGGAGGACATCGGCGAGTTCTTCCGCCTGGAAGAGTACAGGGCGTGGGGATGGATCGCCCACGGCCGCTTCCCCACCAACACCACCGGTTGGTGGGGCGGCGCGCACCCGTTCGGCCTTCTGGACTGGGCCGTGGTGCACAACGGGGAGATCAGCTCCTACGGCATCAACCGCCGCTACCTGGCCAACTTCGGATACCACTGCACGCTGCAGACGGACACCGAGGTGATCGCCTATCTGTTCGACCTTCTGATCCGCAAGCACGCCCTGCCGGTGGAGATAGCATGTCAGGCGCTGGCGCCGCCTTTCTGGGAACAGATTGGCCGCCGCCAGGGACCGGAGGCCGAACTGGCCGCCGCCCTGCGCATTGTCTACGGCGGCGCGCTGCTGAACGGACCGTTCTCCGTAGTCGTCGGTCACAGTGGCGGTTTGATCGCGTTCAATGACCGCGTCAAGCTCCGCCCGATGGTCGCCGCGCGGCAGGATGACATGCTGCACGTGGCAAGCGAGGAGGCGGCGGTCCGCGCCGTCTGCCCGGAGCCGGACAAGCTCTGGCACGCCCGCGGCGGCGTGCCCATCGTCGGCGAACTCAAAGGCGCGCCCACCGGCGCCGCAGTGGGGGCATGAACACAGATGGCTACTGAAACCAAACAGGAAACCGAACAGCGGAGGCCGGAGCCGTTCCAGCCACGCAAATGGCTGGTCGAACCGGACTTCGTCGTCGAGCGCGATCCCGAGCGCTGCATCCAGTGCCAGGTCTGCGTCCGCCAGTGCGCCAACGACGTGCATCAGTACGACCCGGACGCAGACGCGGTGCACAGCGACAGCAGTACCTGTGTGGGCTGCCACCGGTGCGCAACGCTCTGCCCCACCGGCGCGGTGTCCATCCGGCGCTCGGAGCTGGAGTTCCGCCCCCACGGCAACTGGACGGCGGACGCCCTGCGCAATATCTACCGCCAGGCCGAGACCGGCGGCGTGCTGCTGGCCGGCATGGGCAACGACCGGCCGCACCCCGTCTACTGGGACCGCCTGCTGCTGAACGCCAGCCAGGTGACCAACCCCTCGATTGACCCCCTGCGCGAGCCGATGGAGCTGACCACGCACCTGGGGCGCAAGCCGGACAGCGTGCGCATCCGCTGGGAAAACGGAGCGCCCCGGCTGGACACCCGGCTGGCCCCCCAGCTCAAGCTGGACACGCCCGTGATGTTCAGCGCCATGTCCTACGGCTCCATCAGCTACAACGCCTCGATGGCCCTGGCTCAGGCCGCATACGAGGCGGGCACGTTCGCCAACAGCGGCGAGGGCGGCCTGCACAGCGACATCCGCCCCTACGGTGACAACATGATCGTGCAGGTCGCCTCCGGACGGTTCGGTGTGGACACGGAGTATCTGAACTGCGCCGCCGCCGTGGAGATCAAGATCGGCCAGGGCGCCAAACCGGGCATCGGCGGGCACCTGCCGGGGGAGAAGGTGGACGCCGCCGTCAGCGCCACGCGCATGATACCGGAGGGCACCGACGCCCTGTCCCCTGCCCCACACCACGACATCTACAGCATCGAGGACCTGCGCCAGCTCATATACGCCATCAAGGAGGCCACCCGCTACAGCAAGCCGGTCGCCGTCAAGATAGCCGCCGTCCATAACGTCGCCGCCATCGCCAGCGGCTGCGTGCGCGCCGGGGCGGACATCGTGGCCCTGGACGGCTACCGCGGCGGCACCGGGGCGGCCCCCACCATGATCCGCAACAACGTCGGCATCCCCATCGAGTTCGCGCTGGCCGCAGTGGACTCGCGCCTCCGCGAGGAGGGCATCCGGAACCAGGCGTCTATCGTCGCGGCCGGCGGCATCAGGTGCAGCGCGGACGTGGTGAAGGCGGTTGCGCTGGGGGCGGACGCCGTCTACATCGCCACCGCCGCCCTGGTGGCCATGGGCTGCCACCTGTGCCAGAAGTGCTATACCGGCAAGTGCAACTGGGGCATCGCCACACAGGACCCATACCTGACCCGGCGGCTCAACCCGAAGGTCGCCACTCGGCGGCTGGTTGCGCTCTTGCGGGCATGGTCACTGGAGATCAAGGAGATGATGGGCGGCATGGGCATCAACGCCATCGAGAGCCTGCGCGGCAACCGCGAGCACCTGCGCGGCGTCGGGCTGACCGATCGTGAACTGAACACGCTCGACGTCAAAGCGGCGGGAGAGTGACGCCATGAAGCGCATCGTAGCATACGAGCAGTACTGCATCGGCTGCCGGCTGTGCGAGATCCACTGCCTGGTGCAGCACTCGGAGTCCCGGAAGATCATCAAGGCGTTCCGCGAGGAGCGGGACCGCATCATGCCCGGTGTCCACGTGGAGGAATCGGGCTGCGTCTCATTCGCCCTCCAGTGCCGACACTGCGAGGAGGCCGTCTGCATCGAAGCGTGCATGACGGGCGCGATGCACCGTGACAAGGAGACGGGCGCCGTCCTGTGCGACCAGGACCGCTGCGTGGGTTGCTGGATGTGCGTAATGGTCTGCCCGGCCGGAGCCATCCGGCGGGGGACCGATCGCCAGGTGGCCTCCAAGTGCGACCTGTGCATCGGCGAGGAGTATCCGGCCTGCGTTGCGAACTGCCCCAACGAGGCCATTGCCCTCGAGGAGAGCCGTGGATAGAGCCCACTACATGATCATCGGCAACTCGGTGGCCGCTGTGGCCGCGGTGGCCGGCATCCGTGTTCATGACCGGAGCCGGCCCATCACCATGCTGGCGCGGGAGCCAAGGCACACGTACTCCCGTCCGCTCATCTCCTACCTGCTGGCCGGGAGGGTTGATGAGAACCAGATGTTCTACCGCGGCCCAACCTTCTACGAGGACAACTGCGCCGAGGCGCGGCTGGGCGTTGAGATCGTCCACGTGGACCCGCTGGGCCGGACGGTGGAAACCGCCGGCGGACAGGAGCTTGGCTTCGAGCGGCTCCTCATTGCCACCGGCGGCTCGCCCGTCGTGCCGCCCGCTCTGGACGGCGCACAGGCCGACGGCGTGTTCACCTTCACCACATGGGACGACGCCGAGGCCGTCAGGTACTACATCCAAAACCAGGGCGTGGAACGGGCCGTCGTGGTCGGCGCGGGGCTGATCGGCATCAAGGCCCTTGAGGCCCTGGTCGCGATGGGACTGGACGTGACCGTGGTCGAACTGGCTGATCAGGTTCTGAGCACCGCCCTGGACCGCACAGCCGGCGAGCTGACCCGCCAACAGATGGAAAGGGCCGGCGTTGATGTACGCACGGGCACCACGATCTCCCGCATTGAGACGATCCGCGGCGCCGTGAGCGGAGCCGTCCTGCGGGACGGGCAGAGGGTAAAGTGCGGTATGGTCATCCTTGCCATCGGCGTGCGCCCCAACACGGCGCTGGTTGCGGACACGGCTATCGAGCTGGACAGGGGCATCCTGGCCGACCACACGATGCAGACGAGCGTCGAGGGCATCTACGCCGCCGGCGACGTGGCGCAGGCGCCGGACCTGCTGGCTGCCGGGCGCAGTTGCATCCCCATCTTCCCGGATGCCTACCGCCAGGGGGTTGTCGCCGGACGCAACATGGCCGGAGGCGATGCCACTTACGACGGCGGCGTCGCCATGAACTCCGTTGACGTATTCGGGCTGCCAACCATCTCGGTGGGCGTCACCGTCCCGGGCGACGGGGACTGCGAGACACTGTGCGAACTCGATCGAGAGGCGGGCACCTACCGGAAGGTGGTTCTGCGGGGGAACCGCGTGGTCGGCGCCGTTTTCGTGGGCAGCATCGACCGGGCAGGCATCATCACCGGGCTGATCCGCGGCCGGGTGGACGTGAACAGCGTGAAGGACCTGCTGTTGACCGATCAGTTCGGCCTCTTGTCTCTGCCGCAGGAATACCGCAAGCACGTAGTCTCCGGCGCAGGGATTGAGGTATGAGGATAGATGCGACGGACATCCACTACCGCCAGCTCAACGAGCAGATCCGCGTTGCGCTCACAAACGGCGCGGACTCGGTCGAGCTGGACCATGTGCTGGGCCAGCGCTACATAGGCGCCGGACTGGGCGGACAGGGCCGCATCACCGTCAACGGCACGCCCGGCAATGACCTGGGGGCGTTCATGGACGGCGCTGAACTCGTCGTGCGGGGCAATGCCCAGGATGGCGTGGGGAACACCATGGGCAGCGGGCGGATCGTCATCCATGGCGACGCAGGCGACATCGTGGGCTACTCGATGCGCGGCGGGCGCGTGCTGGTGCGCGGCAGCGTAGGCTACCGGGCCGGCATCCACATGAAGGCGTATCGCGGCCGCTTCCCCGTCCTGGTCATCGGCGGCAGCGCCGGCGACTACCTTGGGGAGTACATGGCGGGAGGCGTTCTTGTGGTACTCGGCCTGGACGACGGCGACCGCTCGCAGGTCGGCGAGTGGGTCGGCACAGGCATGCACGGAGGCGCCATCTACGTGCGCGGCCCGCTGGAGCAGCACCAGACCGGAGCCGAGGTGGGCATCGGCCCCGTCGAGGACGCCGACGCGCAGATGCTGGCCGGGATCATAGAGGACTTCCGCGAGACGTTCGGCCTGGGGGAGTTCGCCTTCCGCCCGGGGGAGTTCCGCCGCCTGTTCCCCCAAAGCGCCCGGCCCTATGGGAACCTGTACGCTTACTGAGCAGCACCGACGCCGGCGCGGTTTCCCCTGCCGCCCCCGATTTGGTACAATGCCCGGGTGCGAGAATCCACGTGAGGAGACCACCCGTGCCCGGACCCATCCGCGCCGTCATATTCGACCTGGACGATACGCTCTACGACTGCACCGGGACGCTGCTGGACGCTTCGCGCCGCCGTGCAGCACGCGTCCTGGTGGATGCCGGCCTGCCGATGAGCGAACGGGAGGCGCTCGAGCTGCAGAGGGCGTTGGGCGAGGAGCACGGGCCCCACTTCCTGGTCTTCGATGAGATTGCCCGCCGCTACGATCTGGAAGAGGAGGTCATCAACCAGGCCTACCGTGCGTATAACAGCGATGAGGTGGACCACATCGAGCCGTTTTCGGACGTGAAGCCGACGCTGCGTTTCCTGCGCAATCAGGGCATTGCCTGCGCGCTTCTGACCAGCGGGGTTCACCGTCGGCAGGCGGTCAAGATCGAGAAGCTCGGCCTCGCCGACGAATTCGACCAGATCATCATCAACGACGTGGAGCGCGGCGAGTTGATGGGCGAGTGCATGCGCTACGTGCTGGAGAAGCACCGCTTGCGCCCGGAGGAGGCTCTGGTGGTCGGCGACCGCCCGCCAGAGGAGATTCACGCGGGCAAGGACCTGGGCATGTTGACCGCGCAGATGCTGCACGGCCGGTTCAGCGCCTTTGAGGCCCGCGACGACAGCGAGCGCCCCCATTACCGCATCACACGCATCAGCCAGGTGCCCACGCTGGTGCGCCTGCTGAACATGAACAAGACGCCGGAGTCGCTGCGCATCGTGGCCATAGGCGGGGGCACAGGGCTGCCCATCGTTCTGGAGGGCTGCAAGACCTACTGCCGCGCACCCACGGGCATTGTGACAGTGACTGACAGTGGGCGCTCCAGCGGCCGGCTGCGCGATGAGCTGGGTATCCTGCCCCCCGGTGACGCGCGGAACTGCCTGGTCGCGCTGAGCGAGCCCGGCGAGAGCGAGAGGATGCTGAACCGCCTGTTCCAGTATCGCTTCCAGCAGGGCTCGTTCGAAGGCATGAGCCTGGGGAACCTGGTCATCGCCGCCATGACGGACCTGGAGGATAGCTTCAGGGAGGGCATCGGCTCGCTGAGCCGCCTGCTGAACATCCGGGGCAAAGTGCTGCCCCCCACCACGACGGACTGCCACATTTGCGCGGAGCTTGAGGACGGCACCCACCGGCAGGGCGAAGTGAACGTGCGCGGACTGAACAAGCCGCCCATCCGCCGCCTGTACCTGGAACCGGAGGATCCCCCCGCCTGCGAAGAGGCCGTCCAGGAGATCATGGACGCGGACATCGTCCTGATCGGCCCCGGCAGCCTGTATACCAGCGTCATCGCCAATGTACTCGTGCCGGGCATCCGGCAGGCGCTGGCGGAGACCAATGCCACGACCGTTTACGTGGTCAACATCGTCACGCAGCCCGGGCAGACGGACGGCTACGGCGCAGCGGACCACGTGCGCGCCGTGCTTCAGCACGCGGGTGAGGACGCCGTGGACTATGCGCTGATCAACGTCCAGTTCCCCGGCGACGGAATGCTCGAGCGCTACCGCAGCGAAGGGGCGGACACCGTCGCGCCCGAACCCGCGCTGCACGAACTGGGCGTAGAGGTGGTCGAGGCGAGCCTGGTGGAAGACCTGGACCAGAAGCGCGTGCTGTGGGAGAAGCAGGACCTCCTGCGTCACCACCCCGACAAGCTGGCCGACGCCGTCTGCCGCATCTACGCCGGCCTGCCGCCCAGCATGAACGGGGCGGATCCCGCCTGAGAACGTCCTCAGTGTGTCGCGTCCCACAGGGAGCGGCGCATATCCGCCGCTGCCGCCCCGACGGCGTCGCGCCAGCGAGCTTCCCCGTACTCGCTCTCGTACGGCGCACGCTGCCAGGCGAAGATGATGCCGCGCGAGGAGTTGACCACAGCCCCCAGCCCGTCCTCGTCGAACGCCCCGACCACGTCCGCCACGCCGCCTCCCTGTGCGCCGAATCCCGGCACAAGCAACGGAGCGTGGGGCATGGCCTGGCGCAGGGCAAGCAGCTCCTCCGGATACGTGGCGCCGACCACGGCCCCCAGCAGACTATAGCCGGACGCGCCCCGGTGTGCGGCCCCCCACTGCTCCACGAGCTGCGCCACGCGTGCGTAGAGCGGCCCGCCCCCGCAGTCCACATCCTGGATGTCGGCCGAGGACGGATTGCTGGTCTTCACCAGCGCGAAGATGCCGCCGCCATGCTGCGCCGCGGCCTGCAGGAACGGCTCCACGCCGTCGCTGCCCAGGTAGGGGTTGACCGTCAGCGCGTCCACCACGAAGTCGTCCGAGTGCGGAACGCCCTCTCCCGCCCCGCCCAGGTGCGCGGCGGCGTAGGCGGCGGCTGTGCTGGCGATGTCGTTACGCTTCACGTCGGCTATGACGATCAACCCGGCCTCCCGGGCCGCGCGCACCGTGGCGGCGTAGGCGCGCATGCCCTCCACGCCGAAGCGCTCGTAGAACGCCACCTGCGGCTTCACCGCCACCGCGTGCTCGGCGACCGCCTGCACGACCGCCCGGTTGAAAGCAACCATGGCCTCCGCCGCCCCGCTCGCGGTCTCCCCGTGATCCCGGTAAGCCGGCTCGCGCACCTCGGCCGGCAGCCTGTCAACCCGCGGGTCGAGCCCAACCACCACCTGGCTGCGCTTGCGCTCGATCTCGGCCATCAGCCGGTCGGCAAAGTGTCTTTCTTTCATCGTTCCTCCCGCCAGGGACCAGACGCACTTCTGCGACGGAATATACGCCCAGACGGCGTTGCGCGCAACTTCGGGCGCGGTATGGATTGACAGACCGTCCGCGCGTCCTTAGGATGGCGGTGGAGGGAACTAAGCAGTGGAGGTCGGCGATGCCGCTGTACGAGTACAAGTGCGAGGACTGCGGGCAGACCACCGAGTTCCTGGAGACGCCCGGCCGAAAAGCCGAACGCGCCTGCGGCTCGTGCGGCAGCGGCGAGCTACGTCGCGCCTTCAGCGCCTTCTCCGCCCGCTCCAAGAGCGCCGCCCCCTCACGCAGCAGAGGCAGTTCCTCCAGTTGCACAAGCTGCGGCGCGTCCTCCTGCGCGTCGTGCCGCCGGTAGGGCTCAGTCCGCCCGGACGGCCACCTCCGCCTCGACCGTGACGCTCGTCTCCCCGTCCAGCGATCTGGTAATCAGGCAGGCGCTCTCCGCCTTCCCGATGGCTTCGCGCGCCGCCTCCACCTGCTCCTCGGCGGCGACGGTGATGTCGGCCTGCACGGTGAAGTCCGAGAAGGACATGCCCCCGCTGCCCATCTGGAGCGTCCCTTCGCACTCCGACTGGTAGCTCTTCAGCTCCACGCCGGCCCGGTCGGCGTAGTAGAGGAACGTCAACATGATGCAGGTCTCCAGCGCCCCTACCAGCATATCCTCCGGGCTCCAGACGCCCTCGTGACCTTTGAACTCCGGCGGCGTGGCGACCTCCAGGTCGGGCTTGCCCTCAGAGGACAAGACGCCCCGGCGCTCCCGTTCCCACCGGACGGACGTGCAATACCTGTGTTGTGCCTTCCCCTGCGCCATCGGTTGTCCCCTTGCCTGCGCCGCGCTCGTTACCCCATGCCCAGCGAACTCTGGTCGCCGACGATCAACGCCCATTCCTTCCACAGAAACCATGCGGCGTTCTCGTTCAGGTACTCCAGCGTGTTCTCCAGCATCTCGTAGTGCTGGTTCTCCTCCCTGGACAGCCGCTCGAACAGGCGCCGGGTGTCCTCGTCCGCTGCGTCTTCGGCAGCCTTGACGTAGAGATTGTAGCTCTCCGTCTCCATCTCCATTGCCTGCTGAACGGCGTCCTTCTCGTCGCTGGTGACCGCCCCCTGCTCGTCCGTCTGTTCGGCGGCCTCGGTGAACAAGGTGCGGATCTCGTCCCTGGGCATCGGCATCTGGTCAACGTCCACGCCGACGCCTTCGGCCAGATCCTTCACCACTCTCAGGTGGCGCCGCTCGTCGGCAGCAAAAGACTTGAACATCCTCTGCCCCGCCTCGGTCGCGCACATGCTGGCGAGCGTGGTGTAGAAATCAGCTCCGTCAATCTCCAGCTTCCGGGCCTTCTGGACCGCTTCCCTCAGTGCGTCGCGCATTGGTACAGACCTCCCTCTGTGCATCGCTCGTTGCTATCTACCCCTCTTCCAGGCTACCGCCGCGGCGGCCTGCTGTCAAAAGCACACGGCCCTGCCGGCCGGCACTCCGCCTTGCGGCGCCCGCGCGACATGCCTATAATGGCCCCTGTCAGGTGGGGACGTAGCTCAGCTGGGAGAGCGCGGCACTCGCACTGCCGAGGTCGAGGGTTCGAATCCCTTCGTCTCCACCACCTTCCCAAGCCCTGCGCCCCCTGGCGGAAGTGTCCGTCACCTCCCCGGAGTCCGGATAGACGGTCTTGGTCACCCTGTTGGGGTGTTTGGCGGCGCCGTAGTAGTAGCTGGTGTCCTGGTGATTCGAGCCGTCTTCCCACGCCTGGATGGATTCACTCCAACCGCCCCCGCCGGAGCGGATCAATCAGTGTGAAGGTGATGTCACCGTCCGTCCCCGAAGCTCCGCCGTTGTCAGTGAGATCCCCTCCTATGCTGTATATGACCATGCCCGTCGGCGTACTGCGGTACGAAACGGGTCCGCCGCTGAAAGGGTCTTGGGGTTCGGCGTCCAGGTACGCGGGCACTAGTTCAGCAACGGACTCAGGCCAACTCCCGTGTCGAAGCCGGTACCTCTCGGCAGCCACCGCTGCTGCGCCAACTCTCAGCCGCGCTACCACATGCACTCGAGTTGTCACAATTCCGGCAAGTTCCGCCTGCATCCAGGGGGGGCGCCAGTCACGGGAAAGCTCGGTAGCCCAAGTGAGCTGCTCCCGCAACGGACGCTTCAACACGCGCAACGCCTCCGCAATAGCCCGAATCTCCTTCGCAAGCCGCATCTTCCCCACACCGGGAAGCCTTCTCTCCCACCATACACGACGCGCCCACCTGCTCTCCACTGGTGAGGAAAGTGCTTTGGTAAGCTGTTCTATGCGCTCTTGCGAGCTGGATAGTCCGTGCGGGCCAGCCCAATCTCTGGCGATGCTCCAGAGCGTACTTCGGGGCGAAGTCCAGGCCTCCGCTATCGCTAGGCAGCGTGCCAGAGCACTAAGCACTTGCGGCTCAAGCTCGGCACGGCCCAACGTTTCCTCCAACAGGGCGAAAGCATCGAACACGCTATTTGTGGTGCCCAGTACGTATGTGGCCGGCGCCCCTGCGTAAGCCTGACCACAGTTGAGCAGTGCGATAACGCCTTCACCCGTAATGCTCTGCTCAGGCGACGCTTGCTGCGCCAATTCCAGCCAGCGAATCCGGTAGAAGAGGGGGCCAGCTCCGCGGACAAGGGTCTCCACGAGTGGCCGTACCTCCTCGCCGGCGAATACGTTTTCGCTCCCGTCAGACGAACCAACACACTCCCCGTAGAACGGCTGGAGCAACAGCCGTAGCACACGATGCTTTTGCCGGTACTCCAGTAGCGCGTGAGCCGCGTCAACCGGAATTGCACGCCCAACAGCGCGGAGCCCGGCGGTTTCTGGCACTCTCAGTTCTGATCCGCTCTCTCCCTCCAGCCACGCCATCGCAGCCGCGGCTGCCAGGCGCCTGCCGGCGTCCACCTCAGTTCCGATGGGCCTCACAGTCCGCCCGTGCTTGGGAGTGAGACGCTCGATCCGCTCACGCGCCTCCTGGAGACGAGAGTCTCCTACGTAGCCTAGAACCACTAAGAACACGAGGAGGCATAGAGCGAGGACCGCCAGGACGTAACCGATCCCCGGCACAGCGTAGAGCAGCAGCCGCCGAGTCGCCCATTTCTGCGTCTTCCTGTCTCCCACAGCCCCTTCCTCCTAGGGATCACAGTCTAGCGGATTCCCCATCATTATCCCCTTAGTGGCGCCTTTGGCAGGCATGTTATTATTCTTGCACTCAGCCTCGATGACCCCCACGTCATGCTCTTGCGCTCCAGCACCGATGTTCAAGTTGGTACAACCGGTGAAGGGCCCTGGTATTGTTATACTGCTGTCCGGTCTGAAGTTCTTCCAGCCTATCAGTTTCTTCTTTCTGGCCACAGAATTGTTGGTCCACGCCTGAAACGGTCTGCCATCGCAGCAGCACTGCCAACGAAATGCCCCCTCACCCGCGAACACGCATACAGCCACACCGTGTATGGCCATGCCCAATCCAACGCTTTCAACCCCCACTGCGTGCAGTCGCCACTGGATATTCGCCCAGATGAGGCGGCAGCCCCTGCTCTTACAGGCTGCCAAGCCCAAGGGGTCTCGGCTGAAACTTGGACGCCCTTTCACGTACTGGTACACATTCACGCCATCGGCGTATCGCGCGGGATCGCCGGAGACAAAGCGGCCAACGGTCACTGAGTACTGACGATTGCGGTAGTACATGAGGTCGGATTCGAGATCGAGGCGTCTCGCGGTGAAGGCGTAGGGGTTCTCTACGTCCGAGACTCCGTCCGAGTCGTCGGAGCCGTCGCCGTCCAGGACGGTGGCGGCGCCATACGCGTCATGCCGATAGCGTTCCACGACCGACTCCGAGTTGTCGGTGAGGGCGTATACCGAGTGCAGCGTGTTGCTATGATACCATACTTTCTCGTTCGTGTCGGCCAGATCCCCGTCGCGATCGTGTCAAGAGTGTTGTGTAAAAGGGGGCTGGAGGGCTTCGGCGCGCTGTGCGGCCGTAGCGCTGCTGTTGTAGCTTCCGCCAGACCAGGTAGGTGGCCCTCTCCAGGCTCCGAGCACTGGGGAAGATGCCCACCTTGCGGATCTTTTTGCTCAGCTCTCCTATGAAGCGTTCGATGGGGTTGGTGGTCTTCAGCCGCGCCCGTAACTGCGTCGGGGCGTTCAGGTAGGTGAGGGTGTCCTCAAACTCGTAGCTGAATCGCCTGACGGCCTCCGGCTCGAGCTGCTCCCACCTGCGGGCCCACAGCTTCAGTCGCCGCCGCGCCTGATACGGGGTGCGCAGGCCCTCGTAGATGGCCGCCGCTTCCGAGAGGATCGCCCCCCGCCGCGAGCGGTCCCGCAGGTGATCGGCGATGTTCTGGACCTTGTGGAAGATGCAGCGCTGTCTGGGCACCCGCGGCTGGACCATCCAGAGGGCCGCCAGAAGGCCCCCATCCCCATCGGTGACGATCGTCTCCAGCACATAGCGGGCACGGCCGGTCAGATAATCCTACAGTCTCTGTTGACATTCGGCGCGGACGGTGCGAAGCTCGACCATCGGGGCGCCTGCCTCAGTCTTCAGTTGGCCTCCGGCCGGATCGGTGACCACCTGACGCGGCTCTCGCCCAAGAGCGCCCCGACGGCAAACGCCAGGTCCACCTGTGCTATCTGGTACTCCGCGACGGCCCGGATCTCGGCCGACTGCGCGTCGGCCAGTCGCGTTTGGGCCTCCAGCACCTCCGTCGAGGTCCGCAGGCCCAGCTCGAACTGCCGCTCTTCAGCGTCCAGCGTCCTGGCAGCCAGAATCGTGCCCTGCCGGCTGGCCAGTATCCGCTGCCAGGTGGCGTCGAGCTGGTCTGCGGCGTCGGCCACCTCCTGCTGGATCTGGGCGCTTCGCCGGGCCTGACTGGCCAGACGCTGCAGACGCGTGAACACGGCCCGCCGCAGGCGGCTTCTGGCCAGCCGGTTGCCCAGCGGCACCGACAGGCTCAGGCCAACCTGATGGCTGTCGAACTCGCAGTCGCACATCAGGTCGAACGCGTCGCCGGGCGTATCCCCCAGCCCGGAGATGCCGTAGGTGTAATCAACAGCCACCAGTGGCAGTGTCTGGTTGCGCGCGAACGCCTCCGCGCTCTGGTCGGCGGCAATCTGCAGCTCCAGCTCCAGCATCTCCATCCGGTTGGTCAGGGCGAACTCCGTAAGCCGTTCGACATCCAGATGGTAGCGGACGGGATCGGGCTCGGTGACCGGGATGACCTGCGTCGTTCCCCCGATCGAGAGGCCGGGCCGGTTCAGCACGCGTTTCAGTTCGCGCTCCCGGTCGCGCACGCGGTTATCGGCAATGATGATGCCCTCCAGGCGCTCGGCCACGCCGGCCTCGGCGCGGATCACCTCCACCTCCGCCGCCTCTCCGACATCGGCGCGTCTGCGGGCCCGGCCAAGTTGCGCGACAGCCAGGTCGTACTCGTTCTTGCGCACCTCCAGTTCGCGCCGTGCCGCATACAGCCGCCAGTAGACCCGTTCGACCGCAGCCAGCACGCGTATGACCTCGAGCTTCGTGCGGGCTTCGACCTGCTGAGTCTCGTAGCGGGCGATGCGGATCAGGTGCGTGTTCGTGCGGACGCCGGCGTCGCGCAGCAGAGGCTGGCTGATGGAGGCGGTCATGCTCGAGCCGTACGACGGGTTCAGCGTGGAGAAAGGGTCGCTGGTCTCCAGGCGATTGGCCGCGAGGTCGAAGACCACGTCGCCCCCCGTGCGCAACGGGATCCGCACCCCCAGGTCTCCCCTGTAGGACTTGCTTTCGGCGGCGCTCAGTTCGGTGGCCGTCGGCTGCTCGACTCGTGCGTAGGCTGCGTTGCCGAACAGGGCGGGCTCGAATCCAGCCTCGGCCTCGTTGACCGACTCGGCGGCGATCGCGGGGGCGCGGAGTTGGACGTCCAGGTCCAGGTTGTGTCGTAACGCGCCAGCGCGGCACTCTTCCAGGGCAAGTTCCAGTCGCTCAGGCGGCTCCCCCGGGCCGGGGCGCGGCTCCGCTGGTTCCGGCGCGTCCGGTTCAGCCATGTCCTGCAGATCCACGGCGTCAATCTCCCGCAGCCGGCTCTCAGGGACCCGGAGCGTCATGAATCGGTCTTCACTGAAGTAGCGGCGGCACCCGAGAGAGAGGCCAACGGCGAGAATGGGCAGCAGGACTGCAGCCGGGATGCGCTGCCAGGAGGATCTACTCATGCCTGAGGGCCTCAATGGGGTCGAGCCGAGCTGCCTTGATGGCGGGGAACATCCCGAAGAAGATTCCCACGAATGCGGCGAAGCTGAACGAGACTGCGATGGCCCAGAGCGGGATGCTGGCCTTGTCCAGTTGGGCGTTCGGAATCTGAGCGATGGCCGAGGTCAGGAGCTGAGCGGCCACCACCCCGCCGGCACCCCCGACGAGGCACAGTACGACGGCCTCGACCAGGAACTGCAGCAGGACGGCCGACGGACGGGCGCCCACGGCTTTGCGCAGGCCGATCTCACGTGTGCGTTCGGCCACCGACACAAGCATGATGTTCATTATGCCGACGCCCCCGACCAGCAGGGAGATGCCCACAATGCCACCTGCGACGATGGTGATGGCGAGGGCCACCTTGTTGAAGTCAGCAAGGTGCTTCGCCATGGTCTCGACGCCGAAGTCGTTTGGTTCTCCAGGTTCCAGTCCCCGCGCACGGCGCAGGAAGAAGGTCAACTCAGCCTGGGCCTCGTCCGCCAGTTCGGTCTTCCGGCTGGCAGCGATGACCCACGTACCACCCCAGCGCTCGTTCGCTCGCCACGCCGTCGTGAAGGGAATGAACACCTCCAGCTTCTCCCGCCCGGTACCCGGGAAGGTCTCGGGCTCGTCCGGCTCTTCGATGACGCCGACGATGCGATGGGAGCGCCTGCCGAGGCGGAGGTACTCGCCGACGCAGTCACGGTCCAGGCGCAGCTCGTCGCGCAGCTTGGAGTCCACCACGCACACGGGGCGGGCCTGGGCGATGTCTATGGCCGTGAACGGCCGCCCTGTCTCCACCGGCCGGTTCTCGATGTCGTGCCAGGCCGGATCTATGCCAAGGACCTGGACGTCTGCGACCGAACGCTGACCCGACTGCACTGACCGCGGCAGACCGGTCACGCGGGTGATCTTGTCAATGGAGGGGCAATGCTGCAGCACGCCTTCCAGCAAACCGGGGGTGAAGCGGAGCTGCTGCCAGGGGTACTCGCTGTCGTCCCGACCTTCGGGCACTTCGGGATAGGCGTACAGCTTGTTCGTGCCGAAGGCCTCAAACTGGGACAGCACGTTCTGTCGCAGGCCCGTGAGCACGGCGATGACAGCAGTGACGGAGGCGACTCCAATGAAGATGCCGATGGTGGTCAGCATGGCCCGGGCCTTGTTGCTCCAGATCTGTGCCAGCGCCAGCCAGACGCTCAACCAGAGCAGGCGCAGGAAAACGATCGGGAATCGGAGCAGACGGATCACGGCTTCGCTCCCGCTTGCTGGGTGCCGTCGGACTGGGCGAGCCCGCCGTGGGAGGTGTTGGGCGGCTGCTGCGCGATGCGGGCCTGCAGACCCCGGTCCTCCTTGGCTGGCAGGTCGGAGTAGATACGGCCGTCCTTCAGCCGGACGATGCGGCGGGCGTGGGTGGCGACGTTGGCCTCGTGGGTCACCATGATGACCGTCTGGCCGTCGCGGTGCAGCTCGTCGAACAGGGCCAGGATGCCGGCGCTTGTCGTGCTGTCCAGGTTGCCAGTCGGCTCGTCGGCCAGCAGAATGGCCGGGTTGTTGACCAGAGCCCTCGCGATGGCTACGCGCTGTTTCTCTCCTCCCGACAACTGGTTGGGGCGATGCCCGGCTCGGTCGGCCAGCCCCACGCGTTCCAGAACCGCGCGGCTGCGTTTTCGCCGGCCCCACCATCCCGCGCCGGCATAGATGAGCGGCAGCGCCACGTTTCTCGCCGCGTTCAGGCGGGGCAGCAGCTCGAAGGACTGGAAAACCACGCCCACCCGCCGGTTGCGCACCCGCGCCAGCGCGCCGGCACCCATCTTTGTGGTGTTCGTCCCGTCCAAATAGTAGACACCGGCGGTCGGCCGGTCCAAACAGCCGAGCACGTTCATGAATGTGCTCTTGCCCGAGCCCGAGGGCCCCATGACTGCAACATACTCGTTCTCGTCCACCTGCAGCGATACGCCGTCCAGCGCGTGGATGCGCTCCACACCCATTTTGTACACGCGCTCAACGTCCTGGAGTTCGATCAGCATGTCCACCAGATGTCTCGACGGATCACGGTTCAGTGGCCTGCTGCAGGTCGGTCTCGGCACCCCTGGTCTTCTCGCGCTCGGCCTCGCGCTCATCGCGCACTTTCTGCTCGTGCTTGAGGCCCTCCAGCACTTTGTAGGGGCCGACTATGATGTGGTCAGTCTCGGTGATGCCCCCCAGCACGACAGTGTGCGTCTCGTCGCTCGGTCCGACATCCACAGGGGTCACCACCGCTTTGCCGTCCATGATCCGGTAGACGACCGTCGTGTAGGTCTTGTCGGCGTCCAGGTTGGGGTTGTTTTCGCGGATCTTGAGAGGCACTTCATCCACCCGGCGCGCCAGGATGGCCTGGGTGGGCAGCCTGAGCACGTCGCGATGGTAGCGTGTTTCGATCTCCGCCTCCGCGGTGGATGCGCAGGGCACGCGGCGGCCGTCCAGCTTCAGCAGGATCTCGGTCTCGTAGTACCTGCCGCCCTGCTGCGCCACGTCCGCACTCAAGGCTATGGTGTCCACGGTCCCCTCGAACTCCTCATCGGGACAGGCGTGGATCTTGCCCTGCACTCGCTGTCCGACCTCGATCCGCCCGACGTCCCTCTCGTGCACCTCGGCCACCAGGAGCATCTTCGACAGGTCGGCCACCTCGATGATGACCGTGCCCGGGTTGTTCATGGTCCCGGGTATGACCGTCTCCCCCACCTCGGCGTGGACGCGGGTAACCACTCCGGCGAGGGGCGAAGCGATTGTCGTGTAGCTGAGGGCGTCCCTGGCGCGCTCGACTTCGGCCTCCGCCGCCTCCAGGTTGGACTCCAGCACTTCCAGGTTCAGTTCAGAGGCGCGCAGTGTTCGCCGGGCGGATTCGAGCCGGGCCTCCAGCTCCTTCACACGGCTCTCCACCAGGTCCACGTCCGCCTGGCTGACGTCGGCCGATTCCAGCAGCGTTCGCTTACGCTGCAGGTCCCTTCGGGCCTGGATCAGCGTTGCCCGGGTTCCCTCGATAGCCGCGCGCTGGCCGGCCAGCCTGGCCTGTTCCACCTCTATCTGGGCGGCCCGTGCCGCCCTGTGCGCCTCCGCCGAGCGCAAGGCGGCCCGCAGGTCGGTTGCGTCGAGTTCGACCAGGACGGAGCCCCTGGACACCTCGTCGCCCTGGTCGTAAGGTAATTCGTCGATCCGCGCGGAGACCCGCGCGCTGATCTCCACCTTCGTCTTCGGTTCCACTTCCCCTTCGGCGCTGACGGTCTCGGTCAGGTCGCCCCGCTCGGGCCTGGCGACGCGGACGAGTTGCGGTTCCGACTTCCTGAGGCCGCCCCTGGACACGAACCACAGCCCCACGCCGGCAATGGAAACAGCGGTCACGATGAACGTCACCACGGCGGTTACCAGGACTCTCAAACGCCCCTCCCTCCCGGCCGCGAGACAAACTCAGGCCACCCACGGCCATTCCTCTGCCGCGTGCGGGCTCCAGACAGCCCCGCTGGCGCTCGCCGCAGTTCCTATGTACGGCTTGATGCGGCGTTCAATGGCCAGTCGCGCACGCGACGTTAGCGGCTCCTGCCGGGCGGCCGGCTGCACCGGCGCCGCCGCGCAGAACCGCGCCCGCCGGGCAAGCTCCCGGCGCGGTTGAACACTGCTGCGGATCTGGCGTTGATCGCCGGTGGCGGGGGGCCTCCACGCAGCCCGAGGCTACCCGGGTCAAGCCAGTCCGAGCGCGGCGGGTGCCAGCCTCGAGCCCGCCGCTCCCCGCCCACGGCACGCATGAGATACTCCGATTCGCAGCCACTGTCAAGGGGCTCCCCCCGGTCCACCCGCACGCCCCGGCCAACTGCGCGTCTCGGCTCCGCAGCATCCCATCTACTGATCCTGCTCTGGCTGGGACATCCCCGCAGGAAGCCAGTCGCTCAGACGCTCAACTCGCTCTGCTTCGCGCCGGGTGACTTCATTGGCTGCGGCTGCCGTGCGCATCACGTGCGGGGTGATGAAGGCGATCAGCTCCGTCGTGGTCAGGATCGTGTCCTTCTTGCTGAACAGCAGGCCCACCAGCGGTATGTGCCCCAGGATGGGCACGCGGTTGACGGTCTCGCTCTCGTTCTGACGGAAGATACCGCCAATGACTATCGTCTGGCCGTCTTCCACCGCAAGCTCCGACTCGAACGTGCGCGTGTCCAGGATGAACCCGCCGAACAGCACCTCGCCAGGGCGGATCTGCGAGGATTCCACCTGGATTTCGGTCACCACGTTGTCTTCCTTGTTGATGTGTGGGGTGATGACCAGCTTGGTGCCTACCTCGCGGTACTCAAAGGCATCGTTGCGCGCCGTGGTGCCGGGTTCGCGCTGGGTCTCGGTGATGAACGGCACCTCGGCGCCGACAAACACGGTGGCTTCCCGGTTGTTGTTGACGCTGAGGGACGGCTCGCTGACGATGTGGGCGTCGAACTGGCGCTCCAGGAACTGCACGAGCGCGGAAACGTCGAAGTCGGCCGTCAGCACCGTGTCGGTGGTGATCTCCTCCCAGGCCACGCCGAAGTTGCTCAGCAGACCGTTGTTGAAGTCATCGGTCTCGAAGATCGTCGAATCGGACGTCCAGCGCGTGCCCACCCGCGTCTCGTCGGTGCGGGTAAGCTCCACCAGCCGGACGCGCAGGAGCACCTTCGGCGACTCCACGTCCAGTTGCTCGATGAGCTGGCGCAGCACGTTGAAGTGCTGCACGGAAGTGGTGATCAGCAGGGCGTTGATCCGGGAGTCGGGCACAACACGGACTTTGCCGATCAAGTTGCTGATGGGACGCTCCTCTTCCTGCCCGCGCTGGCCGCGCATGCTCAGCAGCCATGAGTAGTATGCCTGCTGGGCGTCTTCGTCGCCCTCCCTGTCCGGACGGGCTACTCCCGGCGGCGCGAACAGGGTGTTGAGCCGGTCCGCCAGCTCCACAGCGTCAGCGTGTTTGAGCTGGTAGACCAGCGTGTTGGCGTATTCGGGCG
>JAWOCH010000329.1:0-7752 GCA_046483865.1 Candidatus Brocadiia bacterium
CGTGATGGTGGACAGTATGCCCCGGTCCATCGGCACGAGGTGTGGCACGAACGTCACGTCGGCCTCCGGCGCCCCGGCCAGCAGCAGCGCCCGCTCCATCTCCGGCTCGTGCCGGTGGCCGGCCACGCTGTAGGCGCGCACGTCCTCGTTGCACTCGCAGTACATCGAGCCCTGGTTCGGCTTGTTGCCGCGCCCGCTGACGCCGCTCTTCGCGTCCACCACGATCTGCCCGGCATGCACCATCTCCGCCTGCATCAGCGGTGCCAGCGCGAGGACGACGCCCGTGGGATAGCAGCCCGGATTGGCCACCAGATCGCTGCCCGCTATCTCGTCCGCGAACAGCTCCGGGATGCCGTAGGCCGCCTTGCCGAATCGTTCCGGATCGCCGTGCTCGCCGTACCACTCCTCGTAGACGGACATCTCGGCCAGGCGGTAGTCGGCGCTGAAGTCAATGCACCGTATCCCCGCTTCCCTGTAGAGCGGCACGTAGCGGTGCGCCACGCCGTGCGGCAACGTGAAGAACGCCACGTCCGGCTCCTCCGGCGCGTCGCCGGGCTCCAGCCCCGATAGGCGCATGTCGCACAGCCCCTCCAGTTCAGGGAATATCTCGGCGATGGGTGGATTGCCCTCGCGTCGGCCGCCCAGGTGAACGATCTCCGCCTCCGGGTGGCGCAGAAGCAGCTTGATCAGCTCCCGACTCGTGTAGGCCGTAGCACCGACGATGCTGACTTTCATCTCGACTGCCTCCCGGGCACAAAGCGTTCTGTGTCTGTTTTCAGGCCGTATAGAACCCATCGAGCGCCGGGGCGATCATGCGGTAGCGGGCGTAAAGGCCGTCGTACCGGTCGGCCTGCTCGGACGGCTCGATCACGCGCGCATCGTCCGGCAGCGCGGCCTCGCCTTCCTCAAAAGATGCGTACCGGCCGATGCCCACCCATGCGGACACTGCCGCGCCGACGCTGGTGGCTTCCTTGCGTTCCGTCACCACGACGGGCAGCCGGCACACGTCCGCGCGCAACTGGTTCCACAACTCGTTGCGCGACCCGCCGCCGACCACGCGCAGCCGCTCCGGCTCGAACTGCGTCGCCTGGCTCAGTATACGCAACGCTTCGCGCAGTTGAAAGCACAGGCCCTCCAACGCCGCGCGGTAGACCTGCGCCCGCCCGGTGGTCAGCTCCAGGCCCAGGATGGTCCCGGCGGTCCCGTGCCTGGCCGATGGCCCGGTCTCGGGCACGAAGCTGGGGTTCACCATCACCCCACCGGCGCCGGGCGGGACGCGCTGGGCCTCGGCGATCATAGTCCGGTATGCATCGGGTCCATCGCCGGCGTCCCCGTAGAAACACTCTCGCACCCACTCCAGCACGCCAGAGCCCATCATGAGCAGTTGGGGGTCGTAGAGCCCCGGCACGGCGTCCAGCTCCGTCAGGATGCCCTCCCGGCAGGCGAACTCGCCCGTCACGGGCGCCTCTGTGCGCAGCATGGCTATCTCCCACGTCCCCGTGCTGAGCACGGCCTCCTGCGGCCGGGCGCCGCTGCCGATGGGGGCGAACTGCGTGTCGTGGCCGCTCGCGACCACCGGCAGCCCTTCGGGCAGGCCCGTCGCCTCCGCCGCCTGCGCCGTCAAGCCGCCGATGACCGTCCCCGGCTGGACCAGCTTCGGGAGGAAGGACGCCTCAACTCCCGCCGCCTCCAGCAGTTCCGGCGACCAGTCGCGCCGCTCCAGATCCAGCATCATCATGGTGGACGCGCTGGTAACGTCCAGTGTCAACTCGCCGGTGAGCCGCAGGGAGAGCAGGCCGGGCATCATCAGCCACTTCTCCGCCCGATCGATCGCGTCCGGCGCGTTCTGTTGCAGCCAGCGCAGCTTGAACAGCGTATTGAATGCAATCACCTGGTAGCCCGTGATGCCGAACAGCCGCCGGGGTCCGACCTCGCGCGCCAGCCGCCGGGCCACGGTGCGCGTGCGGGGGCACTGCCACGCGATGGGCGGATAGGTCAGTTCCCCATCGTCGGTAACGGGCGCCCCGTCGGCGCCCCAGGTGGTAGCCGTGAATGCCCGGACGCCGGCGGCACCGACCTGCCCGACTACCTCCCGGCAACAGCCGGTCACCGCCTCCCAAAGGCCCTCCATATCCCAGACCAGCCAGCCCTCCTCGCCCCCGTCCTGCGGCACAGGCGAGTTAGGCCGCTCGGCGGCCGCCAGCAGATTCCCTTCCGCATCCACCGCACTGACGGCGATGTTCGTCGAGCCGCAGTCCGCCACCAGGACGCATTCGGTCACGCGGACCTCCGGGCACGAGGTCAGCTTCAAATGGGTAGGCGCGGCGTCTCGCCGCGCCTGGTCCGGCGGGCCTACTCCGCCGAGGCTTCGAAGGCCAAGGGACGCCGGACCTACCCCTTCTTCGGGTGTCAGGGATCAACAAGAGAGGCCATTATAGGCGGGAACGGCCCCGTTTCAACGCGCCGGGCCCGGGAACGTGCACGCTGAGTTGCCGATACGCGCAAACCGGTGGTTCACTGCGCCTTGGCTCGCGCTTCCTTCACCAAGTGCCTGAGCGCGGCGCTCGTCCCAGTGACCTCGCTGCCGCACTCCGTTCGCACATAGGCACACTCAAGAACCCCAAGGTCCGGAACTGCGCTTGTCAGATCAAACAACTTGCGATAGGACGAACGCGACTCCAGTCGACAGGGCAGGGGTTTGGGGTCCTGGACTCCCGGGACCGTCGCAAGAGTGCCGTGCTGCCCGCCACTGAGACAGAAACCACAGTCGCTAATGGTAACAGGGAACTCGCTGAGGTTGATGACCTCGATCTCAAAGCCCACAGTGCTCTCTGCCACCCCCCGGCAGGGACAACACGTTGGGGAATGACCTTCAGTCGAATCTTGTTCCGCTGGATGCTCCGCCAGGTGTTTATGATGCCCAGTACTGCTCCGAGGATTCCGCACACGGCGCCGACGATGGCAGTCACGAGTGTGACTATCCCCTGACTCGCCGTAGACGCTTCACTCGCCATAGCCGCTCTCCTGCAGCCGCTCCAGCAATCTCTCAACAGCTCCTTTCAGTTCCGGCACGTCCCTGGTAGCGGCCTTCCACACGATATCCGTATCAATGTCGAAGTAACCATGCACAAGCACGTTGCGCATACCGATGATCTTGTGCCAGGGCACCTCCGGGGCCAAAACACACACTTCCTCGGGCACTGCACGGGCTGCCTCGCCAATGATCTGCAAATGGCGCAGGAACCAGGCCTGGATGAGTTCCTCCCGCTCGAACGCCTCCCTGTCCCGATCCCGGTAGCGCTCGATCGCTTCGATAGCCTCAAGTATGTCGTTCAGGCGCTCCTCTACATCCCTCATACCGGCACGGCCTCCTTCAGCACGCGATCTCGGATCCGAGCTTTCAGACCGGGCTCCGTCACCACGTCCACAGGGACTCCCAGCAGTTCCTCTAACTCGAACTGGAGACCGCCGAGGTCGAACAGAGACCGGCCGGGCTCTAGCTCCACGAGGAAATCCACGTCACTCGCTTCGTCCGCTTCTCCCCTGGCCACCGAACCGAACACGCGGACGTTACGTGCGCCGTACTTGTCGGCCAGGCGCGCAATCTCCTGCCGACGCTCGCGAATCAGCGTCTCGCGGTTCATATCATGTCTCCCCTTCCCGGCTTGTCTCGGCGTTCATCGCCGCCCGTCACTTGAACTGCCACGCGGGGCCGTCGGGGCTGTCCTGGACCTCTATGCCCAGTTCTTCCAGGCGCTGCCGGATGCTGTCCGCCAGGTCGAACTCCTGTTTCTCGCGCAACTCCTCGCGCACGTCGAGCAACAGGTCCACTAACGCGGGCTCCTTTGTCACTGTTGCCCTCGCAGTGAGCTGGGAAGTGCCGGACAAGGAGAAAGACCCCCTCACCACCTTACGCTCGCGCGTCTCCGGGGTCACGATGCCCAGCACCTCGCCGCCGAGTTCGCGGTAGAGCCCGTCCAGCGCCGCCAGGTCGGCCGCCCCCGCAGGCGCGGGGCCGGCGTCCAGCAGCGCGTTGACCTCCCGCGTGAAGGTGCTCAGGACGCCGAGCGCGCCGGCTGTGTTGAAGTCGTTGCTCATCTCGGACAGGAACTCCTCCCGCGTATCCTTCACCAGGGAGGCTACCTGCTCGGACGGTTGCCCCGCTTCGTCCGCGTCCGACTCCAGCCCGCGGCGCACGCGGCCGACGGCAGTCTCGATGCGCCTGAGCCCCTTCTCGGCGGCTTCCAGCGCCTGGGCGCTGAAGTCGAGCGGGCTGCGGTAGTGGCTGCTCAGAATGAAGTAGCGCATGACCAGCGGGCGCACGGCCTTCTCCAGCGGCGGCTCGCCGGCGAAAGCGTCCTTCAGGGTGATGAAGTTGCCCAGGCTTTTGCCCATCTTCTGCCCGTCCACGGTCACCATGTTATTGTGCAGCCAGTAGCGGCAGAACTGCTCCCCGTGCGCCGCCTCGGCCTGGGCCACTTCGTCCTCGTGGTGGGGGAAGATGTTCTCGATGCCCCCGCCGTGGATGTCGAACGGTTGGCCCAGGTATTTGGTGGACATGACGACGCACTCGAGGTTCCACCCCGGGTAGCCCACGCTCCACGGGCTGGGCCAGCGCATGATGTGGCCCTCCTCGGCGCGCTTCCAGAGGGCGAAGTCGGCCGGATGGCGCTTGTCGCCTCGGACTTCCACGCGGGCGCCCGCCATCATGTCATCCAGGCTGCGGCCGCTGAGCTTGCCGTAGCCCTCAAAGCTCCCCACGTCGAAGTAGACGTTGCCCTCCGCCTCGTAGGCGTGGCCCTGCTCCAGCAACAGCCTGGCCATCTCGATCTGCTCTGTGATGTGGCCGCTGGCGCGTGGGGAGATGTCGGGGCGCAACACGTTGAGAGCGTCCATGTCCTCGAAGTAACTGCGCGTATACATCTCGGCCACTTCCATCGGCTCGATGCCCATCTGGCGGGCCTTCATGCCCACCTTGTCCTCGCCCTCGTCGGCGTCGTCGGTCAGGTGGCCCACGTCGGTGATGTTCTGCACGTAGCGCACCTGGTAGCCGAGGTAGCGCAGGTAGCGCACGATGACGTCGAAGCTGACGTAGCTCTTGGCGTGGCCGACGTGACTGTGACCGTAAACTGTCGGCCCGCAGACGTAGATGCCGACGAACCCCTCTCGCAGTGGCTCGAACGGCTGCAGCTCCCGTCCCAGGCTGTTGTAGACCTTCAGGTTGGCACGGGCTTCGGCTTTGACGGCGTCGCTGTCGTTGTTCATCGGTGGTCCTCGGGGGTCGTGTCCGTCTCAGCAGGAACTCCCTCTTGCGCGGGTAGTCGCGGCGTCCCGGCGCGCCTTGTCCGGCGAGACGCCGGACCTACCCTTCTGACTAACACGGCTCAGCGTGAGGCCGGGCGCCACAGGTAGGTGGGCAGCCCCCGGAGCTGGGCCGGCAGTCCGTCGTCCAGGCGAACGGTGACGTCACGGGCCTCGCCCTGGCCGAAGAGCACATCGCGCAGCGTCGGCGCAGGACGGTAGAGCACCACGTGCGCCTTCCCCAGCCCGGCCATGTTCTTGACCTGTGCGACGGCGTCTTCGCGGTAGCCGATGCTGTCCACCAGGCCCTCTTCGAGGGCGGTCTTGCCGGTGAAAATCCGGCCGTCGGCCAGGCGCCGCACGGCCTCCGCCTCCATGCCGCGCCCGTCGGCCACGATGCCGATGAAGTGCTCGTGCATCTGCTGGACGATGTCTTCCAGCAGGACCAGCTCACGCTCCCACTGCTCCTCCGACTGTTGGGCAAGGGGCGAGCCCATGTCCTTCAGGGGGCCGCTCTTGACGGTTCGATTGCGCACACCGACCTTCGTCATGAGCTGCCCGGCGTCGAACAGCGGCATCAGCACGCCGATGCTGCCGGTGATTGTCGTGGGGTGCGCCGTCACGTGGTCAGCCGCGCAGGCGAGGTAGTAGGCGCCGGAGGCGGCCACGTTTTCCATCAGGGCAACCACGGGCTGGCCCGTCTCATCTCGGTAGCGGACGACGGTCCGATACATCACGTCGCACGTGGTGATGCCCCCTCCCCCGCTGTCCAGTGAGAGAACGACGCCCCGGACCTTTGCGTCACTGTCCGCGCGTTCGAGCATCGCCTTCAGCAGCGACAGTGGATCCTCCGAAACGCGCGCAGCCGGTGCCAACAGGCCGCGCACGGGGACGATGACTACTTTCGGATCGCCCGGCGTGCCGCTGACGGTGAACTCCTGCAGTTGCATGCCGCCCGCGGCCGCGCCACCGGCGGAGGCGCCGGCAATGCCCACGGCGAACAGCATCACGAACAAAGCCCCGCCCAACAGGACCAGCAGGGCGAACCCGCCCACCAGTCCCAGCAGGCAGCCCAGCCACAGCGACCGGCCGCCCTTCTGTTTCTCGTTGCCGGAAGACGTGCTGCGCGGGCGGACCTGCCGTGTGGGCTCCGGCGCTTCCGTCTGCCGCTCTGACGGCTCATCAAACCGCATATTCTTGTCCCCAAATGGTAGTCAGCGGGATGTGTGCATTCTCCGGTACCGCCGCAGGACAGTCAAGCGGCCGGCGGTCGCAGCGCCAGCTCGGCTACAGGCATCGCCTCCGCCTCCACGCCGAACGGACCCTCCACCACGACCTCGCCGCGCTGGTCAACCGCCAGCGAGTTGCCGATGCACTTGCGCCCTTCCCACGGCCCGCCGCGCATCCAGCCGACGCCGCTGACACCGACGACGGGCATGGAGAACTGCTCAGCCAGTTCCCCGTAAGCGTCGCGCCACATCTGGCCGTACGGCCCATCGTCGTCCGCTTCGACCGCCCACGCGCATGGCGACAGGATGGCGCGCGCCCCCATCATCCCCAGCGACTTGCCGAGGACCAGTGCGTCCGGCGCGTTATCCGCGCAGATGGTCAGCCCCAGCCGCCCGAAGGGCGTTTCGGCCACCGCCAGCCGGTCGCCCGGCGTGTAGTAGGGCCTGGCGATGTCCAGCAGGTTGACCTTCCGATGCTTCAGCACGAGGCGTCCTTCCGGGGAAATGAGCACGCCTGCGTTGAAGGTGTGCATGCCGTCGTGCTCCGTCAGACCAGCCACGACCCACACGCCGTTCTCGCGTGCGGCCCCGGCCAGAGGCTCGAAGTGGGGCCCGGGCACCGGCTCGGCAAGATCGGCAGCCCGCGGATGCGTCCAGCCCACGTCCAGGCACTCGGGCAGGAGTACGAGGTCGCAGCCCCGCCGTGCTCCTTCCGAAATCACCTCCCGCGCGCGGGCCAGATTGCCTGCCGAATCGCCCCAGACGATGGCCATCTGGCCCATCAGCACGCGCAGCACGTCCCCTTTGGTCATGTCTCGCTCTCCCCCCTTACGCCCTTCCCCCACGTGACGGCCGACCATGCGATCTGGTCGTCCTCCTGGGTCACGCGCACGAAGTAGGAGGCGCCGTCCGCCGGGTTCGGATCCCGCCAGCGACACTCGAAGGTCTCGTCCAGATCCTCCTCAACATGGCACAGCTCGGCGTTCCTGAACACCTCCATCGCGCGCACCGGGGCACTGCCGCCGAACCGCACGCGCAGCTCGACCGCTCCATCTGCCTCGACGTCCGGTTCGAATAGACGCCCGTTCACCTCCGTCAGCAGCAGGAGTTTCTCTCCCGTGGTGGCGTAGGTCCGACGCTCGCGCAGCGCGTCGAGTAGGGCATCGAGGGTCAGTTCCTCGACCCAGAACGCAGTCAGCCCGCCGCGGTACGGCTTGGTCAT
>JAWOCH010000330.1:0-7750 GCA_046483865.1 Candidatus Brocadiia bacterium
GCCGCCGCAGGCACGTGCGGCGGTGGAAGGCGGCCGCGTGGCGCTATATACGGGCAGGTACCCGAGGAGGATAGCATGAGCGTTCCGAAGTTGCTGTTGGCGGCGTGGGTTGTGTGTGCGGTGATGGCGGCCGCGCCGATGAGGAAGGCGGCGCCGCGCGTGGCGCCAGTTCGGGTGCCGGCGAACGTCGCCAGGAAGCCCGAGCCGGATCCGAACCGCATCAACTTCAGCTCGCCGCAGGAGTTTGTGGTTCGCAGTTCGAGCATGGGAACGCGCCCCTACGGCTCCCCCTGTGCGGCCGTGGGGGGCTACCGCGGCTACGCCCTGGTCTATGAGGCCATCACCGACGAGGTTGATGGAGGGCACACGCAGGCGGTGTTCGTGATGCGAGATCGCGACATGGCACCACTGAAGGGCCCGCGAGCACTGACGCCGAAGGCGGAGCACTCAGCTCTGGAGTTTGTGCGCCTGTTGCGCTTTCCGGGCCCGCAGGACAAGTTCCTCTGTGTGTACCAGACACGCCTCAACAACACGGACGCCGGGTTCTACTGGATCATTGATCCGTTCACGATGGGCGAGTTCGGGACAGCGCAAGCGCTGGAACAGCCCAACGAGGGCATCGAGCTGCAGAGCGTGCGCTTCCTGCCCGGCCGGGAGACGGCCGTGATCCTCTACAACACCTCTGCCGGCGCACGCTACATGGTCATTGACCGTACGGGCCAGAAGGTCTACCGCGGCGTGCCCGGACGGACCATCGCTGAGGCCCGCAAGGTGGAGGCGCGCGACATTGGCTTCCTGCACGATGGCCAATGGATCCTGGCGGGCAAGCACAGCGGCGAGTGGGGCGTCCGGACGATGGATCCCTACGGCCAGTGGACGGACGCGGCGCAGCAGATCCCGGACACCAACAACAGTCCGCTGGCGAAGATGGAAATCCTGGGACCGGACCGGTTGCTGGTGCGTTACGGCTACCTCGGGGCCGGGCTGCTTCACTTCGGGCCGACCCGGCTGCGGCCCATTGAGACGCCGGAGCTGAGAAATGTCTACGCGTCCTACTCCGAGCCGGTTGGCCAGGAGAGGGTGTTGGTCGCGCACATCTGCAAGCAGGACGAGCAGTTCAACATGCACGCCTACATCGCGGACGCATCGGGGCAGGTGCTCAAACCGCCGCAGATGGTGATGAGGGACTGCTACTCGTCGGCGGCGTTTGCGCGCAGATGGGGCGCGCGGGACGAGCTGGTCGTGTTCTCCGCTTCCCCGAGTTCGAACATCGGCAGATTCCGCTACATCACCATCAAGGAGTAACGCGGAACCCGACCGGAGAAGGCCATAGCTCTGCCCCGAAGTGCGCTGCCTGTTACCTGCCCTGCACTGTGCCACGACTCGGGCAGCTTGACTTGTGTGGGCCTATTGCGTATTGTGGCTGATGGGCGGCTGCCGGGGTGCCGTCCTGGTTGCGACCGCGCTTTGTCAGGTTCTGGCCCTTGCCCGCCGGCATACCACACCTATACTTCCGGCTTGCCGTCCTGGCGGTCACATTCTGCCTGTCGGGCTTTTTCAGCGGTTCTGAGACGGCCCTCTTCTCCCTTCCGCCCGACGAACTGGGCCGCATGAGGGACGGCTCGACGCTGGACCGCATGGCGGCGGCCCTCCGCGACCGGCCCAAGCGGCTGCTCACCACCGTATTGTTCGGCAATATGTTGGTGAACGTCGTCTTCTTCTCCGTCTCCTACCTGATCGCCGCCGACCTGGAGCCGCGTGTGGGCCGCTCCGGCACATTTGTGCTGGGGCTCTGCTCGCTGCTGGCCATCATTCTGGGCGGCGAAGTGGTGCCGAAGAACGTGGCCGTGATGGTCCAGAGGCCGTTCTCGCGGCTGTCGGCCGTGCCGCTGCTGGTCCTGCAGAAGCTGCTGGTTGTGGTCGTGGTTCCGCTGGAGAAACTGGCCGACTGGGCGGCGTCTCTTGTGGCCGGGGGCCGCCCGGCGGTGCGCACCGAGGAGCTGAGCCTGATGGCCGATCTGGCCGGCCGGGAGGGCGTGCTGGACGCCGGAACCGGGCAGATGATCGCAGAGGTAATCGAGCTGGGCGAGGTCCGCCTGAGCGAGCTGATGATACCCCGTGTGGAGATGGTCAGCTTCAACCTGGAGAGTCCGCGAGAGCAACTGATCGCGCTGTTCCGGGGGTCGAAGCTGACCATGATCCCCGTCTACGAGGGGGCGATGGACGACATGCGCGGCGTCGTGCACATAAAGGACGTGTTGTTCGGCAGCGGGGAGCGCCCCCTGCGGGAGGCCGTGCGGCCGGTGCCATTCCTGCCCGAGACGGCCACCGTTGAGGAGGCCCTGCACCGGTGCCGTGAAGAGGGCTCCAAGACGGCCTTCGTGGTCGATGAATACGGCTCCGTGGCCGGCCTGATTACCCTCGAGGACCTGCTGGAGGAGATAGTGGGCGAGATCGCCGACGAATACGACGACGAGCAGCGTCCCGACGTCGAGGTCCTGGCCGACGGCCGTCTGCGAGTGCGCGGCGGGCTCAGTCTGCGCGAATGGTGCGAGCTGCTGGAGATGCCCATGCCGGAGCTGGACGTGGATACGGTCGGTGGCCTGGTCATGGCGGAGCTGGACCGGATCCCGCAGGTCGGCGACCGCGCCGAATGGGAAGGGATGGAGCTTACTGTCGAGGCGGTGCGCGGCCGGCGGGCGGAGCGCCTGCTGGTCAGCCTCGATGGCACACGTGCAGGGGAGGGCGCTGATGCTTAAGTATGCACTGCTGGTGGGCGCCGTCCTGATGGCGGCGTTCTACAGCGGCAGCGAGACGGGCATCTACTGCGTGAACCGTCTGCGCGTCTGGCTGCGCGCGCGGCAGGGCATGGTCCCCGCTCGCGCCCTCCAGCGGCTGGTTTCCCGGCCGCGGCTGGCGATCAGCACGATGCTGGTGGGCACGAACATCGGCATATACGTTGCCACCGCCGTCTGCACAGAGAAGTTGCGCCACAGCGGCCTGGCTGCCCGCGCCGACCTCTACAGCAGCCTGATCATGCCACCGATCCTGCTGATATTCGCCGAGGTGCTGCCGAAGTCCCTTTTCCAGCACCACGCCGAGGGATTGATGTATAAGGTTGTCTGGCCCTTGCGCGTCTCGGAGTGGCTGTTCTATCCTTTATCGGTGCTGTTGCGGGCGGTGAGTGCGCTGCCGCAATGGCTTCTGGGCAGGCACGCCCGCGGGCGCGGCCCCGTGGTCACCTCCGACACCGTGCGCTTCTACATCAACCAGGGAGCCGCCCACGGTGTGCTCTCGTCCTACCAGCGGCGAATGGCGGAGAACATAATGCGCCTGCGGAGCGTTGAGCTGACCGAGGCGCTGACACCGCTCGAAGACGTCGTCATGGTGTCGGCGGACGCGTCGGCAGAGACCTTGCGCGAGTTGCTGGGCGCGCACCGCTACTCCCGCGTGCCTGTGTTCGAGGAGCGAGGGGATAACATCGTGGGCGTGATCAACGTGATAGACCTCGCCACGGCCGAACCAGACGCCGGCCCGCGGGAACTGGTGCGGGACGTGCTGCGCGTGCCGAGAGACGCGTCTGTGGCGGAGGCACTGACCATGCTGCGGCGCGCTAAGCAGCAGTTCGCCGTAGTGACCGGCGAGCAGGGCGGAGCGATCGGCGTGGTGACGGTGAAGGACCTGGTCGAGGAGATCGTGGGCGAACTGGAGGCATGGTAGGAGGAGGCATGAGTGCAGGGCGCACGCTGACCGTGGCGACACTGCTGGCGCTGGCCGTTTTCGCCCCGAACGCTGCGGCGGCGGAAGGATTCGGCGCCGAGCTGAACGTGGAGCCGGCGCGGGTGCCGGCCGGCGGGAATGCCGCGGCGCGCATCGAGTTGGTCTGTCCCGAGGGCCAGTACGTCCAGCAGGCCGGCTTCTCCCTGGAGATGACATCGGTCGAGCCGGCTACGGAGGCGATCAGCAGTCAGCCCGCCGTTCTGCCGGAGCCGAAACGCAAGTACGATCGGTCGCTCGGGATGGAGGTGGCCTACTGGGACGGCCGGTTCAGCGTGGCCGTTCCCCTGTCGGTCGCGGCGGAGGCGGATCCGGGGGACTACGCGCTCACCTTCTCGCTGCGCTACCAGGCGTGCTCGCCCGGCCTCTGCCTGCTGGAGCGGGAGGAGCTGACGACCTCCCTGACCGTGGTGGGGGGCCAGAGCGACCCGGTATCGCCCCCACCAGATGTAACGCCACTGCCGCCGGCGGAGGGGTCGGTGCAGGATCGGGCAGCCGAGTTGCTGGACCGCAGCGTTCTCGGGGTCATTCTGCTCTGCTATCTGGCCGGCCTCGGGCTGACGCTGACCCCGTGTATCTATCCTCTCATACCGGTCACCATCAGCCTGGTAGGCGCCACCTCGGGGCGCGGGCGGCTGGACGGCCTGGTCCGCTCGGCCGCCTACGTGCTGGGCATCTCGATGACCTACGGCGTGCTGGGAGGGCTGGCGGCGGCGACGGGTGGCATTTTCGGCGCAGCGCTGCACCATCCGGCGGTCTACCTCGTGCTGGCCGCCGTGTTTGCGCTCCTGGCCGGTGCGATGTTCGACTGGTATTCATTCGACATGGCCTCGCCGCGTTTGCAGCGGCTCCAGGCGGGTCTGCGCGGGAAGGGCGGGCTGGTGGGCATCTGGGCGATCGGGCTGTTGAGCGGCGGCGCGGCCAGCGCCTGCTCGGCACCGATCATCGCCGCCGCGCTGGTCTACGTGGGCCAGCGCGGGAGCGTGCTGCTGGGATTCGGCACTTTCCTGGCCCTCGGATTCGGCGTCGGCACGCCGTTGATCGTGCTGGGAACCTTCACGGGTCTGCTGGAGACGTTGCCGAGTTCGGGCGAATGGATGGTGACGGTCAAGCGGGTATTCGGACTGGCGCTGCTGGGCGTGGCCCTCTACTTCCTGGGCCGCAGCAAGGTGATGCCGCTGGTGTGGTATCGCGCGTTCCTCGGTGCGTTTCTGATAGGCGCCAGCGCGTTTGTGGGCGCCTTCGACGCAGTCGCGCCGGGCGCCGGGTGGTGGCTGCGGCTGCGCAAGGGCGCGGGGATCATCTGCCTGCTGACGGGAGCGGTTTTGGTGGTCACGGGGATCTGGCAGGCATTCGGCCCGCAGGCCGGTGTTCCGCCGCCGGAGGGCCCGGCCGTCGAGTGGCGCATGTCCGAGCCGGAGGCCATCGCCGAGGCCGAGCGGACCGGCAGCCCCGTCCTGCTGGACTTCTACACTGACCACTGCCCCAACTGTGCCCGGATGCTGCGGACCACCTTCCGGGATCCGCGCGTGGTGGCCGAGTCCCGCCGCTTCGTCTGCGCCAGGCTGGACCTGAGCGACACGGGCGATCCTGAGGTCGAGCGCCTCGTGGATAAGTACGACATCCGCGGCGTCCCCACCATCATCCTCCGAGGCACCGCCGGCGAGCAGGCCGCCTACGCCGAATACATCCCCCCCGAGCGTATGCTGCGGCTGATGCGCGCTGTACGCTGACGATTGTAACCGCAGAGGCCGGAGAGAACGCAGAGCCTGGAGCCACGTCAAGTCGCAGCTTCTGCCCACGGCATACCTGCCGGCTTTGCCCCCAACGCCAGTCTTGCTTGGCTGACCTGGGGAATACTGAGGCTACTTGCGTGTTGCCCGGCGGATGAATAGAATGACCTGCGGCGCGAGACGCAAGCTCGGACAGTAAGCGATGGCCGTAGGGCGGTAGCAATACCAAGAGGAGGCACCTGACGTGACAGACGCTGACGCAGACAACACGGCAGGCGATGAGGCGATCCGGGGAGCGCTTGCTGAACTGAACCGTTGCATGGCAAGCGAGGTGAAGAAGGTTCTTGAGAGTCTCCGGGGCTCAGCCCACGACTGGGCTGCGTTTGCGGCAGCCCTGCTGGTGTCAAGCTTGGAACCAAGGGACAGGAAAATGCGATGGTTTGATGCTGCTCTCAAACTGCTGGCAAGCAGCCGGAGTTCAGCCGCTCTTGCTTTTCTGGAGCATGCCGCGCAGAACGCGAGTATTGGCGCAGTTAGACTCGAGGCTCTGAAGGCGCTCAAGGGCCACGAGCTGACTGACGAAGGAGCGGAAACTGTGCATGCTTATGCCGCAGAAGGTCTGCCCGAGCAGGAGAAGCTGGAGGTGCTGGATGACAAGCGCCCGAAGCCGGAGCACTTCCAGATTGCTGCTCTTGGGGTGCTTACGTCAGAGGCCGCGCGCACCAGCGAAAGCTTGGATGTCGTGTGGCGCGTCCTTGGCGACCAATTGGATGCTGCTGTGGCAAGCCAAGACATCTACGATGCGACTCTGGCATGCCTTTACGAGATCGCAGAACCTGAGATGGTCCGGCGGTGTCTCGAAACCCTTGAGAGCGTTACCCAGCCTCAGCTGAAACTGGACGTGCTGGCCGTGATCGGGCCGGTCGACAAGAAGGCCATAGAGTCGGACAGGGAGCGGATTCGCGAGGAACTGTTGGCGGGTCTTCAGGGCTGTGGCAATGAATACGAGCTTCGTGACGGCCTGCTCGCAGTAGTTAGGAAGCTCGCGGACGCGGAGTTTCTGCAAGCGCTCGTAGAGAGATTTGGCTCGCAGCACATCAACACGGCGCGCGGCCAAGTGGTCGCAGAGGGACTGGCAGCCTATGGCCAGGTGGACGAGTTGCTCCTCGAAGGGGTGTTGGCATTCGCAAGCGTATCGGGCAATACCCGCCAGAAACTCACGTGCTATGAGGCTGTGCGCAAGTGCGTGAGTGCTTGTCCTGATCGCTTTCTTGCTGAAATCCTTACGTCGGATCAGCCCGGCTTTAGGGACCTTCGTGCCAAACCAAGGCTATCGGAGTTCTACGCGGACCCACACGATTTGCTTTCCGCCGGGCTCACAGCGATCAAGGAGGATCTCCTTTCGTCTGAGGATGGGCCAAAACTCCTGCTCTCGTGCATGGCTCTGACATTGCCCGACATTGAGAGTCGGAACAAGCGCTCTAAGATGAGGCGCTTGGCCCGGGATATGACGCAGCAGAACTATGAACTGAGCAAAGACATAAGGGCGCGGTACGTGGATGTCTGCGATGATTATGGTCTGTGGGACGACTGGAAACCCCTTGTCGGTATGGCGATTGCTCCCGGTGCGCCCGCCAATGCCTCAAGTGTTCTGGAACCACTATTCGCCACTGCCGATGCCCTTTCCTCCCGGCTCCTGCCCGTAATGCTCCACGAGGCCGGCCGGTTTGCTCAGGAGCACACGGGCTATCCCGCAGAGGACAGTGCGTGCTGTAAGCTCGAAACCTACCTCGCTGAGCACCAGGCGGACCAACTCAGCAAGTGGATCGAGGAGGCACTCTTTGTCCGGGAGACCGGCGCATTGCGGTATGCGCTGGGCTTGGCTCGACGGCGCAACATGAAGTTCTTGGAACGGGCAGAGCGCCTGATTGTCTCCAATCTTGCTCACGACACCATGGATCTGGTTATTCAGGAGCTCCGGAGATGCGGTGGCCCTCCGTCTGTCCGACTTCTCGCGCAAGCGACTTGCTACAGTGGTGAACGCGCTTCCGTGGTCCGCAGATCTGCGCTGGACGCCATCGCACGGACCGCCCTGGATGATCCAGAGGCGATCTACGGAGTGTGTGGGGATTGCAGTCCCGCGATCCATGACCGCTTCCATGACGGGCGGGAGGTCAGACGCGCAGCTTACAAAGCGGCCGGAGCCGGCCATTGATGTGGTTTTCCTGGATCTCCGGGTT
>JAWOCH010000365.1:0-3560 GCA_046483865.1 Candidatus Brocadiia bacterium
GTGGTTCAGTCCCTGCCGGCGCGCCCCAACAGCAGGTCACGCAGTGCGGTTGCGGCCTCCTGGTTGCCCTCGGACGGCGCCGGGAGCACCGCCAACTCGCCTTCTGGCACCTCCGGCAGCGCGGCGGCAATGGCTTCATCGAACGCCGCGCAGCAGCCGCCCTCGGACAGGAAAGCCCCCACCTGCCCGCGTTGCGCTTCGCCGAGCCGCGCCGGGTCGCGCGCCGGTATGGCCAGCACGGCGCACTTCTCGGCCCGGGCGGCGGTCAGCTCTGGTCCTTCCACCATTCGGTACCGCGCTCCGATCTCCTCAAGCAAGGCGCTAACGGCCTCCCGCTCGGCGGCCTCCGACGGTCCGTAGAGGCAGACGATCTGCTCGAGCAGCCGAGTATCGAGCCGGGTGCCCACGCCCGAGCGGACGTAGTTGTGGCCCAGCCACTGTGCAAACCGTTTGCGGGTGTTCTCCCCGCTGCAGTGGCAGGGCGCCACGCAGCGGACTTCCTGCGCTTCCAGCTCCCGGCGCACCGTCATCAGCTCCTCCCGACCGGCGGAGCGCAGGTGGAAGCCGCCCATCACCAGGGCGACCGGGCCGCCGTGCGCCTCGCGTGCGGCGCCCACCATCTGCACGACGCCCGGGTGCGCGCAGCCTGTAATGACCACCAGGCCGTCCGGCGTCTGCAGGGCCAGAGCCTGCTCGACTCGCCCTCTGCGCACCTGGCCGGTGGACCAGGCGCCGGGGCATATGCGCACCGGCTTGTCCACGGCGACAAGGCGCGCCCCGGCTTCGTCCACCGTGGCTTGCACGTGCCGGACGTAGACCTCCGGCACGTACACGGTCACGTCGCTGTTCCGCTCAAGGAACGCCGCCAGGCCCCCGATGTGGTCCCGGTGCTCGTGGGACAGCACGACGGCGTCAACGGCGTCCGGGTCGAGGCCGAGCGCTTCGATGTTCGACATCAGTATCTGGCCGTCGCCGCCGGTGTCGAACAGTATCGTCTTCTCCGGGCCCTCCACCATGCAGGCGAAGCCCCAGTCCTTTCCCAGGTCGGTCCGTCGGCCGTAGCTGTCGTAGACGATGGTTAGCATGAAATGCTCCCCCGCGTCTTGTGGCAACCGGGCGCCGACCATCGCCGGGCCGGACAGCAGAAGCACAACCAGACATGCGATGCCGATGGCCCACCGCGTGCCGTGTTGCATGACCATCACCCCCGGTTCTTCCCTTGTGAGCGTATTTGACCGGTGCCGCTCGCGCGGCGCAAGTGATAAGGGTTGTGATGGGCCTCAACGCGGCATTATCATCGGATTCTCGGCTCAATCGGGAGCGGCGATGGGGGACGAGCAGCAACCCGGGACGGGACAACGCGGCCCCGGGCGCCTGCTGCGTCTGCTGTGGCGTCCGGTCATGCTGTTGGCGCTCCTCGTGGCGCTGGCGGTCGCCGCGCGCAGGTGGGAGCTGGCCGACCGGCTCGAGTCCCTCAGGCAGTGGATCGGCGGGCTCGGGCCGGCTGCGCCTCTGGGTTTCGTGCTGGTTCGGGCCGGCGCGGCGGTGGCCCTGGTTCCCGGCTCGGGCATCACGCTGACGGGAAGTGTGCTGTTCGATCCGTTCGTCGCGGTGGCCTGCGTCAGCGTGGGCAAGACGCTCGGGGCGTGCGTGGCGTTCGTCATCTCCCGCTACTTCGCCCGCCGCAGCGTCGAGCGCTGGCTGGCCGGCACCACGCACCTGGAGGCACTGGACGAGCTGGTCCGTGAGCGCGGCGCGCTCGTTGTTGCGCTCATGCGGCTGGCGCCTCTTGTGCCGTTCAACGTGCAGAATTACGGGTTCGGGCTGACATCGGTGCGCTTCGGCACCTACGTGCTGTGGTCCTGGCTGGGCATGTTGCCGGCGGCTGTGTTCGTCGTGTCGGCGGCCGGTGTCGTCGAGGACACGCTGGGCACCAGTCAGGTCCCATGGGTGCGGGTGGCGGTGATGATGGCCTCACTGGCGGCGATGGTCGGGCTGGCTGTCTACGCGCTTCTCAAGCTGCTGACTCCGAGCTTCTCCTCCGACTCGCTCGACGGTCGGATCGTCTACGTCTGAGTGCCTCCCTTTGCGCATACGCGTCGCATGCCGCATGATAGGCGCTTCTTCGGCGGGGGGACGGGCGGCCGTTCCCATCAACCCAGAGAAGGGGAGTGCAATGCGCAGCGCAACGGGCGACGCGGGCCTCATCCGAGAGGTGGGCAAGAGCAACAGCGGGCTGAACCTGGGCGGCATCGGCACCGGCGGGGTCGAGCTTTGGCCGGACGGACGCTTCCACCACTGGAACATCACCAACTGCCGCCCCTGGGCGCACTACGAGAAGGGCGGCGGCATCCACGCAATTGACCCTCCCGAACCGTCGCCCGGTGATACGGACTTCTTCCTGCGCGTTCAGCGGCCGGGCCGGCGCCCGCTCTATCGGTGGCTGTTCACAGACCAGGGCGACATGGTCGCGCTCGGCCATTTCTTCCGCCATCACAAGTTCTTCTTCATCAAGTCCTATCCGCTGATCGAGTACCGCGCGGAGTATCCGTTCATCCACATGGACTACGTGGACGATGCGATGCCCGTGGCGCTTTCTCTTCGGGCGTGGACGCCGTTTATTCCACGCGACGTGAAGAACTCGAGCCTGCCGGGCTTCCACCTGGACTTCACCGTGCGCAACCTGACGGACGAGCCGATGGAGGTCTCCCTGGTCTGGCAGCAGCAGAACCTGAGCGGTCACGCCGCCGGCACAGTGCACCAGCGCCACGGCAAGGAGAGCTACGGCCGCAGCCAGATGGTGCGCATGGAAGGCAGCCTGGCCGAGCCGGACCATGACTCCAGCGGCTGCATGACCATCTGGGCACTCCAGGGCGAGGGCCAGAAGGTCACCTCCGTGGCCGCCAACCCCTATCTGCCGAACCTCATCTGGCCCATCCACCTGACCGGCGGCCTGATGGGGCCGCTGTTTCCCGAGCGGATCAGCCGCGAGGAGCTGAACGAGGAGCCGCTGCCCAAGAGCCCCAACAAGGGCTGGCTCTGCGTGCAGGACGAGCTGGCCGCGGGCGAGTCCGCCGAGATCAACATGGGCATGGCCTGGTTCTATCCGAACCACCGCTCCATCCGTGGCACGCGCGTGGGGCACATGTACGAGAACTGGTTCGGCGATTCCGTCGAGGCGGCGACCTACCTGGTCCGCAACCGCAAGCGACACCTGGAGCGCGCCCGCGAGCTGCCCGAGGCGCTCATGTCCTCCCGGCTGCCGGATAAGCTCCGGCTGGCCCTCCTCGACCAGATCAACACGCTGACCAAGTCCACCCATTTCATCAAGAACGGCCGGTTCGGCCTGCAAGAGGGTCACGGCTGCTGCGCCTTCAACACGATGGACGTGGACCACTACTCCTCCTACACCCTCTCGATGCTGTTCCCGGAGCTGCGCGAGACGGTGCTGGACATCCACACGGCGCTGGCCCAGCCGGAGAACGGCAAGATCCAGCACGGCCTGCCGGGGACCGTCGAGGAGATAGAGGCCGGCGGCGAGGAGGGCTACAACCGGTGGG
>JAWOCH010000380.1:0-10488 GCA_046483865.1 Candidatus Brocadiia bacterium
CTGGTTCAGGTTATCGCCCACGTTGCGGCGCAGGATGACAAGCTCCCGCTCGGCCGTGACGTTGCCCTTTGCGTTGGTGACGGTCATCTTGACGCGGGCCCGGCCCGTGCCCCCCTGGTAGTAGGCGACCTGGTTTGACTTGCGGACTATCTCCATCACGTCCGGCGTGCCGGGCTCCTCCTGCGCGGCCAGGGCAATCGCGCAGAGCGCCCCCACGGCCAGCGCGAGTGTCCACACCGTCCATGCTCTACGAGTCTTCATCGTTCCCGTCCTCCCCCTTGGTTTGCTCCTCTTCCTGCATCTTACAGGCTCGCCGGCGGGAAAGGAACCCGCAGACGACGACCAATAGCGGTATCAGGCCCAGGCTGATCCAGTTGAGCGTGGTCCAGCGCATGTCGAAGTACTGATGGAAGTTCAGCGCCAGCAGCACCACCGCGGCCACGGAAGCCAGCGCACAGGCGATGCAGTTGCAGGTGAGGCGGGTCTTGCTCATCCGGGCAAACAGGCGCTCCTCGAGCATGGCCACCAGGGCCGGCAGAATCAGCAGCGTGGCCAACGCCGCCACTGCCAGTATGCCGGCCATGAACATGCCCACCGTCTTGTAGGGCACCAGGGGCGCCGCCAGCAGGGGCAGGAACCCGATGGCGACCACGATGGCGTTGCGGCTGATCGCACGGGCCGGCTCCCCGAAGATGTGCCCCGCTGCCTCCCTCCAGGATTCGGCCGCCCGCATGGCCGCCCTCGAGCGGGCCAGGAAGTGGATGGCGAAGTCCACAGCCAGGCCCAGGGTCAGGCTCGAAAGCACCGCCACCGGCATGTCGTAGTCCTTCCCCACCAGGCCGATCAGCCCGTAGATCAGCGCGATCGTCACCGTCAGGGGCACCATAGAGAGGATGCCCCACAGCGCCGAGTGGAACAGCACCGTCATCAGCAGGAACACCACCAGGAAGCTGCCCAGGAACGCCTGCAACATGCCCCAGACCATCTTCTCCTGCCAGACCACGTTGATGTAGGTCAGCCCGAACCAGTCGTGCTTCAGGGGTATGGGCGCGGGGTTCTCCGCCACGAAGCGGTCCACCTGCCGCACGACGCGCTCCATGTCCCGGTTGTCGCCGCTTCGCAGTTGGAGCCACAGGTTGGCGTGTCGGTAGTCCGGCGTCACGAAGTGCCACAGGTCGTCCGGCGTGTGGCTGTTCTGGAACTGCACCAGTGTCTCGGCGACGCCCCGGATGCCTTCCGGAATGGTGTACGCCTCAGGATCGCCGCGCAGCTCCTCGTGGACCTTGCGCACGATGACGGTCATCGAGTTGCTCTTGCCGACCACGTCGGTGCCGGAGGTCAGTGCCTGCTCCATCTGCACCAGGTAGCGCAGCACCTCCGGCCGCTTGAAGGGCTGCTCGATGTAGATGCGGGCGACCTCGACGGCCGCCGCCACCTCGCCCCACGCGTCGAACGTCTCGCCGGTCGCGTCGGCTGCCGCCAGTTCGAGCCGCTCCGAGACCGCCTGCAGGAAAGCTCCCGGTTCGTCATTCGCCTCGGCCGCGCGGCGTATCTCCTGCCGCGCCGTGGCGAACACCTCGGGGAGCTGCTCGGCGTATGCCTGCTGCGCCTCCCGGGTGGCGGCCAGCAGCTCCTCTGCGGCCTCCCGGAGGGTGTAGTCCGATTCCGTGGCGTCCAGGGCCAGGTATGCCTGGTATGTTCCGGACAGCCGCCGGTTCAGCACGCGGTCCGCCACGCGGATGGGGTGGCTCTCAACGAACCACTTGGTCGGGTTGTCGTTGATGCGTATGCGGGTGATGCCGTAGGCAGCGACGGCCAGAACGACCACCGTGCCGGTCAGGATCAGTTTGCCCCGGCGTGCGGTGAACCGCCCGACCCCCCGCAGGGCGCGGGTCAGGGGCGAGTCCGGCGCCTCCTCGGCCTGACTCACGCCGAGTCCCTCCAGCCGGCGCTCCGGGATGAACATGATGTAAGCCGGACAGAACGTGACCGTCAGCAGCCAGGCCACCATGATGCCTAACGCCACGAACACGCCGAAGACCTGCACCGGTGGGATGGGCGTGAGCGCCAGGGAGGCGAACCCCGCCGCGCTGGTCAGGCTGGTGTAGAGCATGGGCACGAACAGCTCGTCCATCACCGCCAGGCATGTCTGGCGCCGGTCGCGCGTCTGCTGGTAGCGGTCGAAGAACTCAGAGAGGATGTGGATGGCGTCCAGAACCGCGATGGGCATGATGAAAATGGGGATCATCGAACTCATGATGTGCACGGTATAGCCGAGCCCGATAAGCAGGCCCATCGTGCAGACCACCGACACAACGGCGATGATCATGGGGCTGATGATCAGCACCAGCTTGCGGAAGAACAGGAACATCAGGATGAAGATCACCAGCATGGCCAGCGGGGCGCTGATGGCCATCTGGACGAACATCTCGTGCCCGAACGTGTCCTCCGCCACCGGCAGGCCGGTCACGTGGTACTGCTCCGGCCCGCCCAGCTCGGCGATCTTCTCCTCCAGGCGTTGGCTGACCTTGTACGAGATGTCCTTGTGGGTGATGGGCAGGTAGATGCAGACGGCCTGGCCGTCGTCGCTGACCAGCGTGCCGCGCAGCAGGGGGTTGTCCAGGGCGGCGTCGCGAACGGCCAGGCACTCCTCGCGCGTCTCGGGCAGCGGTTCGCGCATCAGATAGGAGAACTGCACCGTGCCCGCCTCGTGCTCGATGCGGTCCACCGTCGAGAGCGCCAGCAGGTCTATGACGACGACGCCCTTCTCCTGCTCCCGGTCGGGTTCCGTCTCCGGAGGCTTCTGCGGTTCCTCTTGGGCCTGCGGCTGGTCCATCGGTGCCGGCGGCAGGGGCGGTTCATCGGTCTGCTGCCCAGCGCCCGCAGGTGGCGGGAGCGGGGGTTCCTCGGCGGTTCCCGCCGGCGCAGGGACCGGCGGCTCGTCAGCGCTTCCGCCCGACGGCGGCACGGAGGGCTCCTCCTGCCCCTCCGGCTCGGCGGGGCGGGGCGCCGGTGCGCCCGGCTCGAGCGCATCTCCGCGGAGCCGCTTTGCATACTGTGTGAGTTCGTAGACCTTGCGCAGGCTCTCGGGATTGAACATGCCGTCGGAATGCTCCGTGTTCACGATGCCCACGACGATCATGTCGTGGACCGCGAACTGCGCCTTCATCTCGTTGTGGAACACCCGGACGGGATCGTCGCGGGAGAGCATGTTCTCCGGATCCGTGTCCACGTTGACACGCGGCATGAAGGCGGCGAGCACGAGAGCAGCGGCCACCATCAAGGCAGTGATGACGCGCGGGTGGCGGACGGAGAACCTGACCATCGGCAGCCCCCTGTGTGGCAGCAAGAGAACGGACGCGGCCCCCGCACGCGCCGCAACCATATTGTTGCCGTCGGCCTATCGGCCCGTCAAGCAGAAGGGGGCGTCGGCAAGTGGCTTGACACGCAGCCGCCCAGCGAACACACTGGAGCCCGCCGAGAAGCTATATACGGCCCTGTGACGAAGGGGGTAGGGAACCATGAGAAAGGTCTGGCTCGTTGCGCTGGCGGCTGTTCTCTGTGTGTCTGTGTTGGCCGCGGGTTCCACCCGGGGTCAGGAGGCCGAGGAGGCCGAGGAAGCACAGGAGGCCCGCGAGGCCGTGTGGCTCGAGGGCGAACACGCCTCCGACCACAACTTCAACCAGCATAGCTGGTACGACAACGTCAAGAAGAAGCTCCTGAGCGGCGGGGACTGGCTCTGCCACTTCGACGCGGCCCTGACCGGCGCCGCCGAGTGGCGGTTCACCGTCAAAGAAGGCGGCACCTATACCTGGTGGATCCGGCTGAATCCGTTCGAGATCAAGCATCTCTACTCGCTGGACGGAGGCGAGCTGAAGCCCCTCGAGCCGGAGAAGCTGATCGGCGAGTCCACCAACATCGCACCCCAGGCCATCGACATACGGTTCATACAGTGGGCCAGGGTCGGCCAGGTGGAGCTGGAGCCCGGCGAGCACTCCGTCATGCTGATGGTCCAGCCCGGCCAGCGGGAGGCCCACGGCGGCATTGACTGCATGGCCTTCGTCAACTACGACTGGCAGCCCGCCGGCATCGAGAGGCCCGGACCGGCCGGCGAACTGACCGAGGAGGAGCGCAAGAAGCAGTTCCAGAAACTGCTGAAGCTGCCCCTGGCCGATGCCGTGCACAAGGTCGTGGGCGAGAAGGAGTTCTTCTGGATGGAGGGGGAGGAGGCCTCCGACAGCAGCTTCATCGAGCACCCCTGGTATCACAGCCAGGAGCTGCAGAAGATGATACTGTCGGGGCGGGAGTGGCTGAGCCACTTCAACGCCTCCATGCCGGGGACCGCGCACTGGAAGTTCATCGTCGCCAAGGAGGGCAAGTTCGACCTGTGGCTGCGCGCCAACACCACGCGCAACAAGATCGAGTACCGCATAGACACGCACGAACCGGTCGCCCTGGAGGTCGAGAAGGAGGATGAGATCGGCCGGATGAACGTCTCCCAGCGGCTGGAGATCCGTTTCATCTCCTGGGTAAAGGCGGCCGAACTGGAACTGGAGCCCGGCCCCCACGTGCTGAGCCTGACCTTGAGCAAGAGCAGCAAGGAAGGCGACGAGGACGTGAGCCACCACGGCGCCGTGGACTGCCTCTGCCTGACGAACTTCGAATGGAAGCCCGTGGGCACGCAGAAGCCGAAGATCGAAGAGAAGAAGGAGGAGCCGGCGGAGTAGGCCCGCCGCGCCCCAGGCCGCACTACGATGAGAGGTACGTAGCGATGACCAAACTGTGCGCATGCTTGTTGCTGTTTGCCCTGGCGGCCGCTCCCGTGGCTGGTGCCGCGCCTGAGCTGGATCCCGACATGCCGCTGGCCGAAGCCACCCAGGCCGTGCGCGACGGGCAGGAGTACATCTGGATCGAGGGGGAGGATGCCTCCGTCAGCATGTTCAGCAAGCACCCGTGGTACCACGACGTGCTGACGATGCTGCTCTCGGAGCGCGACTGGCTGTCGCACTACGCGGAGGGCGTCCCCGGAGTGGCCCACTGGCGATTCCGCGTACAGGTTGGCGGCACCTACACCTGGTGGCTCCGCTGCAACGTGTCCCGGATGCAGCAGCACTACTCCCTGGACGGCGGCCAGTGGCAACTGATGGACCTGCAGAGCGACGTGCGCGGGCAGGCCATGCTCAGCCGCCAGATAGACCACCGGTTCATCGGCTGGGTCAAAGGGGGCACCTTCGAGCTGTCGCCCGGCGATCACGTCATCAGCATCCGCACGTCCAGCGACATCGCCAACCACGGGGGGGTGGACTGCATGTGCCTGGTGAACTTCCCGTGGGCGCCGGCCGGCACCCAGAAGCCGGAGTTCGGCGAGGCCCGCCGGGCCGGGCCGGACGTGTGGTTCCCCGTCATGCCGCACGACGACCCCTTCAGCGACGAGTCCATCACCGACGTGAGCCACCTGCTGCACCGGCCGGCCGGCTCGCGCGGATTCGTGCAGACCGACGGGCGGCATTTCGTGTTCAGTGAGCGGCCTGATGAGCCCGTGAAGTTCTGGGGCTGCGCAGCCGGCCCTGCCCGCGGAGCCGAGCTGCAGAGGCGCCAGGCGCGCCTGTACGCCAGGCACGGGATCAACATGGTGCGCAAGCACACCGTGCAGGCGGAGATCGGCCTGCTGCAGACGGACCCCCAGACCGGCGAGCGGCACTTCGACCCGCAGAGGTTGGACCGGTTCGACCGCTGGTTTTCCATCCTGAAGAAGAACGGCATCTACATGACGTGGTCCTGCTTCTACCCCCACGTGATCACCCCACAGGACGGCTACCCGGAGGAGCTGTACCAGGAGCTGCCCGACAGGGGCGCCGGCAAGAGCACCAGCGGGCTGGTCAACTTCATGCGGCCCCTCCAGGACTCCGAGTGGGAGTGGCTGAAGACGCTGCTTGAGCACCGGAACCCCTACACCGGCCTGCGCTACGCGGACGATCCCGCCCTGGCGATCGTGGAAGTGCACAACGAGGATTGCATCTTCTGGCACGCGCCGCTGAACGACCTGGCCGCGGGGCAGAAATACCCCCGCCACACGGCCGTGCTGAAGCGCATGTGGATGGAGTGGCTGGCGGAGCGCTACGGCAGCGACGAAGCGCTCCACGAGGCGTGGCAGTTCGGCATGCACGAGGGAGACAGCATCCACAACCCGGACATGGACATCTACGGCGCCTGGCAGTTCAGCGCTGAAGGGCCGGACTACGGCGAGCCGGTCGGGGTGAAGCCGGGCGAGCGGCGGCGCATGGGCGACTTCATCCGTTTCCTCGCCGAGACCCAGCGGTCCTACTACGAACGCCGCTACCGGCGCCTGCGGGAACTCGGCTACAAGGCGGCCATCGTCAGCACCGCCTGGCGGGCCGGCGGGCCGGCCGCCGATCCGGCCAACGTCTGGTGCGACTCGGCCATGGACCTCATCACCCGTCACAACTACTTCGGCGGGGGTGCCGGAGGACACAACATCCGCGTCGGCGAGGTCAACAACGAAACCCACATGGGCCAGCCCGGCAGCCACCTGCTCTCGACCGGTTTCTACCAGGTGGAGGATAAGCCGTTCATCATCACCGAATGGACGCAGAAGCCGCCGAACCAGTGGAAGGCCGAGGCGGCGCCCCTGTTCGCGCTCTACGGCATGTGCCTGCAAGGGTGGGACGGCTCCTATCACTTCGCCGGCGGTCGGCCCCGCATGGGCAGCGGCTGGCCGGGGGAGCGCTCCTACGTCACCGAGACGCCCCACTACCTCGGCCAGTTCCCCGCGCTGGCGATTGCCGTATACAACCGGCACGTACAGGAGGCGCCCATCGCGGCCGCCCGGCGACTGGAGACCGAGCAGGTCTTCCAGGGGTTCGACGCCCTGAGCCAGGATTTCAGCGGCGGCGGCTACGACCAGAAGGAACTGCGCGGCAACCTGGCCACGCCAAAGGAGGTGCTGGCCATCGGGCGGGTCACGCTGAAGATCGCCGAGGACGTTGCCCCAGCCGTGAAAGCGGACTGGCAAGACTTCTGGGACAAGACCGCCCGGGTGGTGCGCAGCATGACAGGCGAGCTTGTCTGGGACTACGGCAACCGCGTGGTCACCGTGCGCAGCCCGAAGACGCAGGGCGTCATCGGCTTCGCGGGCGGCGGCGACTACGAGTTGCCCGCGGCGCAGGTCACCGACGTGAAGACCCCGTTTGTGAGCCTGCTGCTCACGCCGCTGGACGAGAAGCCGCTCGCCGAGTCGCGGCACATCCTGGTCACCGCCATGGCGCGCGACAAGCAGACGGGCGCCGAATACAACGAGGACGGCACGGAACTGCTCTCGGTCGGCCTGCCGCCCCTGCTGATGGAGCCGGTGCAGGCGACCATCGCCCTCGAAGGCCCGCCGATCGGCTCGGTGCGCGTGGTGGACATCTACGGCGTGCCTACTGACAGGACGGTGCCCGTCGAGGCCAACACCTTCAGCATAGACGGACGGTACGAGACCTACTACTACGAGGTGCGACGCTGAGCGAAGCCACACAGCAGAGCCGGCCCGCCGGCGGGGCGGTCGTGCTGGCGCTGGTTGTCTGCCTGGTCGTGGTGTTCGCCGTGGCCGGGCTGGGCTCGCTCGGCATGGGGGATGCGCTTCGGGAGTGGTATCCCGCGCTGCGCAAGCCGGCCTGGACGCCCCCTCGGCGGCTTTTTGGCCCGGCCTGGACGACGCTCTACCTGATGATGGCCGTGGCGGCATGGCTTGTGTGGTGGCGGGGCGGGCGCGAGGGGAGGCGCCGGCCGCTGGAGCTGTTCGGGCTCCAGCTCGTGCTCAACGGCCTGTGGACGCCCATCTTCTTCGGACTCCACTCCATAGCGGGCGGCATGGTAGTCATTGCCATGTTGTGGTGCGCCATCCTGGCCACGATGGTGGCCTTCTGGTCGAGGGTTCCTCTGGCGGGGGCGCTGCTGGTTCCCTACCAGCTATGGGTGACCTACGCGGCCGCGCTCAACGCCGCCATCTGGCATCTGAACGCCTGAGCCCCACGGGTGCTCGCTTCTCAACGTGTGGCCTGGATGACCTCGACGGCGTTGATCAGGGGGTTGTCCTTCTCGGCCACGAACTCGACGGTCAGGCCCTTGCTGTAGACGGGCACTTCGAACTCCCGCACCACGGCCGCGTTGACGCCGCCGGCGGCGGCCGCCGGATCGAAGTGCTCCAGCACCTTCCGCCGGTTGAGCAACACCGTGAACTCCCGCCGCCCCGGCTCATCGTGCCAGGTCTCGGCGAAGTGCAGCCGCACCACGTAGAGCCCCGGCCCGATCAGGAATCGGTAGCGCTCCATCCCGTAACGCTCGGTCAGGTAGAGGGCGTCCTTCTCTGTGCCCGAGATCGGCCGGGCGGAACGCTCGACGGTGCGCGACCAGGTGCAGCCCCAGTCGCCCGGCTTCGGATTGCGCGGCAGGCGCCGGTCGGCCTGCCAGGTGCGCCCCTCGGGGTCTGTGTACGGGGCGTCCGAACCGGCGCTGATGCGCAGCGCCAGCCCCGTGCCCTCCGCCGGCAAAGGCGGAAGTGTCTGGCGGATCGGGAACGCCCCCAGGTCACCGGCCGAGCCGTCCTCGTCCCGCGCCGAAGCGACAACGTCCACGGCGGGTGAGTCGGGCTCCAGGCGAAAGTCCCACGCCTCTGCATCCCGGAATCCGGGGTCGCCCCAGATGAGCCGGTCGCTGACCACGGGCACCCACCCCCAGATGCGCCGCCGCACCCGCTCCGTGGGCAGGAAGACGGGATCGTACAGGTTCTGATGTATGGCAACCCGCTGGGCCACGCGGTCAATGCCCCCGTTGATCGCCACCTGGTAGTCCCGGTTGTCGGTCAGGATGTTGTAGCGGACGGTGATGTCCTCGCAGTTGTCGGTGCCCAGCAGTATGCCGCCGGTCGGGCCCGGCTCCCAGGGCGTGTGTCCGCAGCGCAGGCAGGTGTTGTTCTCGATGACGATGTTGCGCCGGGGGCCGTTCCCGCCGGCGCTGTTCATGCCGATGGCCTCCCAGGTGTTGTCGAAGATCAGGTTGTGGTGGACGCGGATATCGGTCGCGAGCGTGCCGCCCTCCGAGCCGATGGAGATGCCGCCGGCGGCGTCGTGGATGACGTTGGCGTAGACCTCCAGGTCGTCCATGATCGGCCCGTAGGCGTCCAGGTAGATGCCGGACGGCCAGTACAGCTCGGGGCGGTGCTCCAGGTGGTGGATGTAGTTGTGGTGTATCTTGAAGTGACGGCCGGGGTCGGCGATGCCCTCCTTGTTGCACCAGTAGATCTCGTTGAAGGCGATCTCGGTGTGCTCGTTGCGGTGGTTGTCAATGGCCTCGCGCCCGCCGACGTGTATCTTGCCGTCCTCCGGCTTCCAGGGCTGCCACTGCTGGGTGTCGTGGTCGTAGCGGTAGTAGACGGAGCAGTTCTTGCCCAGCGTGTTGCCCACGATGCGGAAGTGCGCGTTGCCGGCGGTGTTCATCGCGCACATGTAGGTGCCGTAGACCACGTTGTGGTCCAGCAGGATGTGGTCGCTCTGGTAGATGCCCATGCCGCTCTTGCGGGAGTTCCTCACGCGCAGGTTGCGGATGGTGACGTGGGACTTTTCGAATACGTTCAGCAGCCCGCGATCCCGGTCGAAGATGGCGTAGGGCACGCGCGTGTCGTGGGCGCAGTGGTGCGCGTCGCCGTCCAGCACGGCCGTCTCCCCGGGGTAGGCCGCCAGGGTGATGGGCGCGCCGGGCTCCCCGGAGTGCGCGATGCTGATGACCTCCTGCCAATCGGTGCGCAGCATGTACGAGCCGCCGCGCAGGTAGGCCGTGTCGCCGGCGCGGAGGGTCGCGGCGGCCTTGTAGGGAGTGGCCCACGGCCGGGCGAACGTGCCCGGGCCGGCGTCGTCCCCGTCGGGAGCCACGTAGTAGGTCCGGCCCTTGCGCTCGCGCGCTCCGGTGCTGACGGCCAGCAGGGCGGGCGCGCCCCAGTCGTGCTCCGCGTCGTTGGCGCTGACCATGTCGAGTGCGGCGATCCTCTGCTGCGGCCGCGGGTTCTCGAAGCGCATCGCGTAGAGGGCCAGGTGCTCGCCCCGGCGCGGCCAGCGGTCCATCACCCACTTGGGGTTCGCCGTTTGGCGCCAGGCCGTCGGCGCGTGGGGCGGATCTGCCCACGGGCCGGCCCGCAGCCAGTCGTTCGCCGCTTCTCCCCACCGCACGTTCACGGGCACCGTCTCGCCGTCGCCGTAGCGGATGACGTAGCGGAACAGCGTTGGCGGCTCCAGCGGCGGCTCACCGCGGGCTTTGCCTCGCCGGTTGCGCCGCTGCCAATCGCGCAGGGCAGGGCCGGGGTTGTACACGTGGAGGAAGTAGAGCACATCACAGGTTCTGCCGACGGGGATGTTCGTCGCCTCACGCGCGGCGACCGGCGAACCGGCTCCGGACAACATGATGGGGTTGGGTCCCGCGGCGGGAGCCCGGAGC
>JAWOCH010000387.1:0-13896 GCA_046483865.1 Candidatus Brocadiia bacterium
TCGCTCACGTCGCGGACCGTCTCGATGATGCCGCACGGCTCCCCGTCCGGTTCGAAGATGGGATAGACGCCGATCACCAGGTGGTCGCCGGTCTCCGGGTGGTGCACCTCGCGCTCGACGGGCTGCCCCGTCTCGAATGCCTCCTCGGCCGGGCAGTTATCGCAGAGGCACCCCTTCAGCTCGGACGCCTCATAGCACTTGCAGCGCAATATGTCAGAAGCGTAGAAGTCCTCGGCGGCGCGGTTGGCCATCACCACCTGGTATTCCATGTCCCGCGCTATGACCGGATAGGGCATGGCATCCACCAGGGCCCCCACCATGCGCGCCGGCGTATCGGCGCACCGCTCTCTGAACGCCTCGGCGATCTTGGCCATGGCGCACGCTCACTCGTCGGGATTGATGCGCCCGGCGGCCTCCGCCACCAGGTCCCCCACCTGCTGCGTGGAGAAGCCCATCCGCCCCGCCGCCAGGCTCTCCAGCTTGTTGGCCGTCACCCACATGACGGCCCGCTCGACGCGCCGGGCGGCCCGCTCCTCGCCCAGCTCGTCCAGCATCATGCCCACCGCGCAGATGGCGGCCAGCGGGTTGATGACCCCCTTGCCGGTGTATTTGGGCGCGCTGCCGCCTATGGGCTCGAACATGCTGACCCCCTCCGGGTTGATGTTGCCCCCGGCGGCTATGCCCATGCCGCCCTGGATCATCGCGCCCAGGTCCGTGATGATGTCGCCGAACATGTTGCAGGTCACGATGGTGTCGAACCACTCGGGGTTCTTGACCATCCACATGCAGGTGGCGTCCACGTGGGCGTAGTCGCGCTCGACGTCGGGATACTCCTCCCCCACCTCGTTGAAGGCGCGCCACCACAGGTCGTGCGCGTAGGTCAGCACGTTGGTCTTCGCGCAGAGGGTCAGCATCTTGCGGTCGTTGCGGCGCCGGCAGTATTCGAACGCGTAGCGCAGGCAGCGCTCGACGCCGAAGCGCGTGTTGATCATCTCCTGGACCGCCACCTCGTTGGGCGTGCCCTTGTGGGTGAAGCCTCCGCTGCCGGTGTAGAGGCCCTCGTTGTTCTCGCGCACGACGACGAAGTCCACCTCCTCCGGCCCCTTGCCGGCCAGGGGGCACTCGACGCCGGGGTAGAGCTTGACGGGGCGCAGGTTGATGTACTGCTGAAGCTCGAACCGCAGCCGGAGCAGCAGGCCCTTCTCCAGTATGCCCGGCCGCACGTCCGGATGGCCCACCGCGCCCAGGTAGATGGCGTCGAAGGTGCGCAGCTCGTCCAGGGCCGAGTCGGGCAGCACCTCGCCGGTCTCCAGGTAGCGGTCGCCGCCGAAGTCGTACTCGACCGTCTCGCAGTCGAACCCCTCGATCTCACCGACGGCACGGAGGACCTTCAATCCCTCGCGGACCACCTCCGGCCCCGTCCCATCGCCCGGTATGACGGCTATCTTGTGCATGGAAGCCTCGCCGAAGAATTCTGAATTACGAAGTCTGAATTCTGAAGCAACGGCCCTGCCCGCACGGTCAATCCAGGCAGAACGCCGCCGACAGAGAGAGCCTACACCGAAGGCGCGGGTAAGTCAAAGGCTGGGGGGCTGGGGGGGAGTCAGTGGCCGGCGGCCTTGGCGCCATCGGCGGGCCTCAGCGCCCGGTGATGCCGTTGCGGTTCCAGGGCGCATGGAAAACGACGCGGCTGTCATGGCGGTTCCAACGAGGCTCGTTCGCGAAGATGCCGCGTTGCGGGTAGTAGACGTGCATGCGGTTGGCCGCTTCGACGTTTGTGCCGCCGCAGGGGGCGTACTGGTAGAAGCGCCACGCCGTGTGGGTGGCATCCCACGGCCACTCCCATCGCGCGAGCGGAACATGGGCGGGCACCTGCGCCCCGGCCTCGGTGCCCGGCGGGCTCGGCCCCCAGCCCCTCTCGTCCACGTAGATGTCGTCCATGTCCGCTTCCAGTTGCTGCTTCAGCATGACGCTGTCGGCGTAGGGCGCGTCTTCGTCCGTGCGGGGGTTCGGCACATATCCGTCCGCGTAGCTGCTCATCTGTCCCTTGCTGGCACGGATCCAACTGGCGTGGGGTTCCACCTTCGCCGCCCAGCGCACGGCACCATCGGCAAACAGCACGTTTGCGCCCCCTTGGTGGGCGGGGGGCGTGGTTCCGCCGGTCGGCACGACCCGCAGTTCCTGCGGATCGGCCGCCACAACCCGGCCCGGCACCGAGTTTCGGTCTATGCGCCCGGTGTCTATGCCATACTCGACTCCAGCGATGAAGTCACACTCGCCGGAGCCCGCGAAACGTTGCGGGCAGTCCACGCGCACCGGGCTGCCGATCTCCCGCACATAATCCGGCGTCGGTCTCAGGGCGGGGCAGTTGTAGATGTCCAGGTCATCCACATATCCCTCCGCCACGAGCTGATACCACTCGCATCCCCGCGCGCGGACCCAGGGCTCGGGACTGACGTTGGGCGGTCCGTCCGGCGCCTCCCACGGCCCCACGTAGTAGCGCCCTTCCCTGGCCCACCGGGCGGGCTCCTCGCCGACCCAGCCGGGCCAGAGCCCGCTGCGGTCGCCTCTCAGCATCGCGAAGGCGGCGCCCTGGTTATGCAGGTTGCTGCGGCAGGCCGCACCGGCGGCCTTGCGCCGGACTATCGTCAGGGCCGGCATCAGCAGGGCGGCCAGAATAGCAACGATGGCGATAACCATCAGCAGCTCGATCAGAGTGAAGGCCGGTCGCCCACTCCCTTCTGGCAGCCATCTATAGTCCCTTGCACCTGGCTCTGCCATGCTGCTCTCCACGCTGCGCTCCCGAGGCGCTCTATGCAAGACACGCCTTCACTGCTACGAATGGCCAACCCGCCTCCCGCTGAGCAGCACGATGTAGCACAGGCGCCCTCGCCTGTGGCCGTTCCCAGCCGGGGCGGCCTTGCGGCAGGCTCAAGGACCTGAGCGAAGCCAAAGGGCTGCGCTACAAGCCATGCTTCCTACAGGGCACTCCCAAACCCATACGGCGCTGGAGCTATCTCCAATATGTCACAGGCTCGTTCATGCGTCAAGCAGGGAGGCACCCGGGTGGCAATCCAACCAGAGGGTCGCCGGGTCATTCGGTCCCTTGGGGGAAGTGATCCAGATGCGCAGTTCCACGCCCCAGAAGGGTCCTCAGGGCCTGTAGCCCGCTCCTGAGAGAAATCGGAAGTCTGGGCGACACGTTTCACGAGCGGGGCCTGGGATCCGCAAGCTGACTACTGGGGATTCCTGAATGCCCCCGGCGGACTGCCTCCTCCTTGCGCAGGGCAAGTCAAGACCTGGTATGATGGATGGATAAAGTGTTGGAAGCTGCTTATCAGCCTGAGCCTTCTGCGTGTTCGGCTTATGCTCGGTCGGGACCACAAAGTTTATGGATATTCGTAAGCTCGGTGCTGTCCTCTTGATGGTCGCCCTTCTCTGTGCCCGACCTATAGGCCTGCCGGCCACAGCCGAGGAGGGAGCGCCCGAAGAAGTGGACCTGGACGCAGTGCTGGAGGCGATCCGGGCCAGGCAGGCCCGGCTGCGCTCGTTCACCTACGAGGTGCGCTGTTCACAGCAACACACTGAGCACGCCGAGTACAGCCCGGAACTCCGCTCCAAGCCATGGCAGAGCGGATACACGCTGACCATGGACGGCGACAAGATCCGACTGCAGGACAACAAGGAAGTCGTTTTCAACCAGGTAAGCGGCCAACTCGAGCACATGGTCAGCGACAACGTCGCCGTCCAAGGCGTGGTTACGAGTTACAATCCGCCCAACCAGATTGGGGGGAACTCAGGCATCATAGATGCGGGCCTCAACGCCATCGTCAGCCATCCGCACTTCCAACCGCTGATCGAGGCGCACCGACTCTTCCGCCCCCTATCCATCGTCTCACCACGCGCCGAGGACATCCGCCCCGTCGGACGCGTGGAGCACAACGGACATCCATGCGTGATCGTTGAGGAACGGGAGCACAAGTACGGCCACGCCTACGTGCACGAATGGTGGCTGGCCCAAGACATGGAATACTGCCCCCTGGTATCGCGCTTTGCCATTGACAACCGAATCCTGGGACACACGGAGGTCCGCTATGCGCCTCACCGGGAAGTGGGCTGGAAGGTCGACAGCTTCAAGGATACGAACTGGAACGACCGCGGACAGGTCACCTACGTCATCTCCGGCACGGTGGAACGCGCCGAGATGAATCCCCATGTCCCCCCGGAGACTTTCCACCTTGAGTTCCCCCCCGGCACACGCGTTTACAACCGCTTCACCGACACCAGATACACGGTGGGCGGTGAGACGCCGATTCAGGGAGACGTGAACTTGGTACTGGACGGACGGTTGGAGGAGTTTGCCCGCCGGATGGAGGAGAAAGGCCTGATGCCCACGATGGAGACAGGCGGTCCGAACCTGTGGCTCTGGGGCCTGGGCGGGCTCTGCGCGGGTGTCGTTCTCGCCGGGGCGGCATACCTGTGGCGACGGCGGAGCAGGCGTTAGACGACGGAAGGCAAACGCGTGGAGCGGACGCGATATGGTGGGATGCTGCTGACCGCCGCAGTCGCTACGGTCGCGTTCCTGTGCTCGCCGCGTGCCGCAGCAGCCGGACCTGCACCCCAAGACGCGCGGCTGTGTGGCGAACGCTGCCTTGTGTTCTGCGCGCACCTGCTGGGCAAGGCGGCGACTCTGGACGGTGTGGCGGAGATGACCGGCCCCGCTTCGGAGGAGCACACCTCCCTTGCAGCACTCCAGTCGGCGGCGCATCAGTTAGGGCTGGAGGCCCGCTGTTACCGGATGTCACTGCGCGACCTGGCCGCCATGCCGCAGGGGTTGCCTGCCGTCGCTCACGTGGACGGGAATCATTTCGTCGTTGTGTGGCGACTGGGCCGCGGCAAGGTGGCGGTAGCGGAGCCGCCGTTTGGCGCAGAATACGTGAGTCTGGGGCAGTTCGCACTGCGCTGGACGGGGGCGATCATGCTGCTGACGCGACCGGGCGAGGGGGCCTATCTGGGAGACTCACTGACGCCCTACCTGCTGGCGGTAGCGGCTGCTGCGCTGGGCTTCGTGGCGTGTGAGCGTGCGCTGGAACGCGCCGGCCCGTGAGCGTGCAGAGAGGGGACGCTGCTGTCAAAGCCATTCCTCGCCGGTGTTGGCGATGACTATGTGCCGGCGCCAGCCTTCCGGCGACTCGACACGTAGAGAGAAGATCACGGCCGGGCTTGCTGTGTGGACGGACGAGGGACTCCGAAGCTGAAGGGATATCGCGCGCAGCCAAGAGGAGGCGGCCACGCGGAAGCGTGGCCCTCCAGATGCCGTTTCCGACCGGCGGGCAGACTCCGTGACGTGCGGTTGGAGGTACGCGCTCGCCGTTTCACCAGCCGAGGGCGATTGGGCTGCATTCCCATCGTTTTGTAGCACGGCCGCCCCCGGCCGTGGTCGTTTGTCGTTATCCCCAGTCGGGGGCGACTGGGCTACATTCCCATCGTTTTGTAGCACGGCCGCCCCCGGCCGTGGTCGTTTGGTGCCCCCAGCCGAGGGCGACCTTTCGACAGGCTCAAGGCCCTGATCAACATCGAAGGGTGGGGCTACACCCCCGGCCGAGGGCGACCGGGCTACACCCCCGGCCGAGGGCGGCCGGGCTACATAGGGAAGAGCCACCTCACAGCCATTCCTCGCCGGTGTTGGCGATGACTATGTGCCGGCGCCAGCCTTCGCTTCGCTCGGGGAAGTCGCGGCGGTGGTGGACTCCCCTGGATTCCTCCCGCTGGCGGGCGCTCATGGCTATCAGGCGGGCCACTACCAGCATGTTCTGCAGCTCCCAGCCGGCGGGCTCCTGGAATTCCTTGTCCATCACGTAGCGGCACCAGAAGGTGATCATCTCGAGGGCCTCGTCCAGCTCCTCCCCGTCGCGCACCACCCCCGCGTTGCGCCACATGAGGCTCTTGAGCGAGTTGCCGACGTCGGTCAGGTTCAGGTTCCCGTAGGTGGGCTCCTGGGGCAGGCCCTGGAGGGCGTGGACCGAGAGCGGTTCGGGCATGGTCTCCAGGCCGGCGACGGCCGTCTCGGCGCAGCGGCGGCCGAAGACCAGCCCCTCCAGAAGCGAGTTGCTGCCCAGCCGGTTCGCCCCGTGCAGGCCGGTGCAGGCGACCTCCCCGCAGGCCAGCAGGTTGCCCACGTCGGTGCGCCCGTCCAGGTCCGTCTGCACGCCGCCTATCATGTAGTGCGCCGCCGGGCGGACGGGGATCAGGTCCTCGGCCGGGTCCAGCTCAAACCGCCGGCACAGGGCCGTGATGGTCGGGAAACGCTCCTCCAGGTAGCCGGCGGACATCTCTCGCACGTCCAGGTAGACGTGGGTGTGTTGTGTGCGCTTCATCTCCTCGATGATGCTGCGGCTGACCACGTCGCGGGGGGCCAGCTCGGCGTCGTCGTGGTAGCGGGGCATGAAGCGCTCGCCGTCGCGGTTGACCAGCACGCCGCCCTCCCCCCGCAGGGACTCGCTGATGAGCGCGCGGGACGCGCCGGCGACATACAGCGTGGTGGGATGGAACTGCACGAACTCCAGGTCCTGCAGCGAGGCGCCGGCGCGGAAGGCCATGGCCAGCCCGTCGCCGGTGACCTCGGCGGGGTTGGTGGTCTCGCGATAGATGCGCCCGCAGCCGCCGGTGGCCAGGATGGTCTGCTTGGCACGGGCCATCAGCACGCCGTGGGACTCGTGCCGCATGAGCGCCCCGTGGCAGACGCCGTCGAGGGTCAGCAGGTCGAGGGCGAAGGTGTCCTCGAAGATCTTCACGTTGGGGCGATTGCGCGCGTGATGGGCCAGCGCGCCGCTGAGGGCGCGGCCGGTGGCGTCGCCGTTGGCGTGCAGGATGCGCGCCCGGCTGTGGCCGCCCTCGCGGGTGAGGGAGTAGGAGGAATCCTCCCGGTCGAAGGGCATGCCCATCTCGACCAGCTCGCGGATGCGATCGGGCGCGGCGTCGGTGACCATGCGGACGGCGGCCTCGTTGCACAGACCGGCGCCGGCCTCGACGGTGTCCCGGTAGTGCTGCTGCGGCGTGTCTTCCGGCGCGATGGCGGCGGCGACCCCGCCCTGAGCTTCCCACGTGCTGCCGCCGGCCAGCTCGCCCTTGCTGACCAGCAGAACGGAGACGTCCTCCGGCAACGCGAGCGCGGCGCTCAGACCGGCCACGCCGCTGCCCAGCACCAGGACGTCGGTGAACACCTGGGGGACGTTGTGACTGCTGAAGTGGAGCAGGTATCGGCGCAGACGAAGGGGTTTTCTCATGGCTCTCGGCTCAGCGCCTGGTAGTAGCGGTCGACCAGTTCGCGGTAGTAGGGCGAGAGACGCTCGGAGGCGCCCTCGAATCGGGAGCGCAGTTGGTCGGGCGAGGGGCGGCCGCTCTGCTCGGCGGCCGCGCGCACGTCGGGGGCGGCCCGCTGCGCGCCGGGCAGCACGCGGCCGGCCTCCTCCGGCGGCCGGGCATCGGACGATCCATCGGACGGCTCATCCGACGCGGCGGCGCGGTTCTTGTAGTTCTCGATCAGCTTGCGCAGCTCCTCCCGGTTGGTTCCCAGATCGGCCAGGAACTCGTCGGGCAGCTCGTCGGCCTCCAGCATCTGCTCAAGTTCAGCCGCGGCCTGGCCCGCGGCACCCTCGGGCAGCTCAAGTTCCGGCGCACCGGCCGGGGGCAGCGAACTGACGCCGCGCCCATCGCCGCCGGCCGCCGGCGTCGGCGTTCCCGCCGGCCGGTCAGCAGACTCATCGGCGCCGCCCGGCTGAGACCTGCCGCCGCTCTCTCCTTCACCGGCACGGCGGCCGCTCTCGTCGTCGGCCCCTGCCTGCCGGCCTCCGGGCTCCGTACCCTCGCCGCCGGCGCTCTCCTGGCCTGTCTGACCGCCGGGCTCTTGGCCCTGCCCGGCGCCCTGGCCCGTCTGACCGCCGGGTTTCTGGCCCTGTCCGGCGTCGTCGCCCTGTCCCGAGCCGGCGGGCGGCTTCCGGCCGGCGCCCGCGCCGCTGCCTGCACCGGCGTTGGGGCACTCGCCGGAGCCGCCGCCCTGGCACGTGCCGCCCGGGCAGTTGCAGTCGTCGGGCCGCTCCGTGCGTTCGGGCCTGGGGCCGGGTTGCGCCGAGTCGGGTTCCGATCTCTTCTGTTCCTTCTCCGCCTCCGTCTTCTGTCCTTCGACTGCTTCCCGCAGGCGCCGGAGGGCCTCCCGTGCGCGCTCGCGCCCGGGGCGCGCCTCCGGCTGCTCCGACTGCGCACGGCCGCCGTCGCCGGCACTGCGCCGGGGTTTCTCCGGAGGCTGCCGCTGTTCGACTCCCGGAGGCGGCCGGCGGTCATCGGGCGGCTCCGGCCCCTCCTCACGGGCCATCGGCTGCGCGCGCTGCTCGGGTTCGGGGCCGGGTATCACGATGCGCCGTTCCTCGGAAGCGGCCGTCTGGGGAACGGGCGGGCGGTTGTCGGCCACTTCGAGACGATAGGTGATGGTCTGCCCCGGCCGGAGCAGCAGCTCCGAAAGATCCCACGCGTGCTCGCTGCGCTCGAGGTCCCGCACCTGCGGCTCGGACAGGACCACGGGCGGGCGCAGGAAACGGTCAACCCGGTAGTGCAGGCGCACGCGGTTGATGCCGAAGTCATCCTCCGCCGAATAGACGACGCGCGCCGTCTGCTCGGGCGTCATCTCCACCCCGTCGGGCGGCGCGTGCAGGGCCACGGTCGGCGGCTGGTCCTCCAGCGCTGTGACGGTGTGCTCGATGGGCGACTCGTTGCGGAAGGCAGCGCCGGTGGGGTAGGTGATGCTGCGGAAGTGGATCGAGTAGACGTCGGAGCGGGCGACCCCGAACCGCCCGGTCAACGTCCGCCCGTCCGCGTCCGGCCGCAGCGCCACTTCACGGCCGGAGCCGAACCGCAGGTGCCCCTCGCCGGGGGGCAGCGTGGTCCGGGCGCGCACGGTCACCTGCGTCCCACGCAAAGCTTCCACGCTGCCGCCTTCGACCGTCCGGGCGGGCAGTCCCGTGTAAGCCGGCGGACGGACCTCCAGCCGCGCCTCCTCGACGACCGGCCGCGGCAGGGCGCGCACGACGAAGCGCTCGCTGCGGGTGTCGCCGGCGACGACATGATAAGCGCCGTCCTCGAGCACGGGCGGGAACATGGTCTGCCAGAGCCCGCCGTCGCGCCCCTCCAGCAGCAGGCGGCGATCCTCGAACGAGCTGCCCGACCAGACGGCGTAGACGGCCCGGGCGCCGACGCCGCCGACCCTCACACGCAGCGTGGGGCGCTGGCCGCGCACCGCGTAGATGTCGCCCGGCTCGATGGAAAGCAGGCGCGTTGCCGTGGGGGGATGGATGTCCGCCCGCGGCGCCAGGAGCCGGGCCAGGCTCCGCGCCATGCTCTTGGGGGATAGCAGTCCATACCCGAACAGAGCCAGGCTAACCGCAGCCAGCACCAGCCCAAGGCGCACGTAGCGGCCCCGCTCCACCGCCACGCCGGCGTCCAGGTCGCGCACGTGCGGTGCGACGCGGCGGCCCAGCAGCACCTTCACCTCCCCGGACGTGCGCGGGTCATCGCGCACCTGGAGGTAGCTGATCAGCGCGTTGTCCAGCTCAGGGCGCTCCTGCTCGACACGCCGGGCCACGTAGAGCCGCCCCATGCGCCGGAGCAATGGATACAGCGTGGCCGCCAGCGCGCCCAGCCCGCAGGTCAGCAGGAACAGGCGGAAGAAAGCCAGCCGGCCGGGACGCTGCAACACCACGTAGTGGTCCAACAGCACGCCCACGCCGATCAGCGCCACCAGGGCCAGTGCGCACCACAGATAGCCCCAGCCGACGCGCCAGGCCGTTACGGCACGGCGCACGGCGTCAATGCGGCGCAGAACGGGGTCGCGCTGCTGAGCGTCGGCGGTCATCGCCTCTCCAGGCCGTTGGTGGCGGCGGTCCTTGCCCTACAACCATTATAGCCGCCCCATCGGCCTGCCGCGAAACGACGCCCGCTCAACCCAGGGCCATCCAATTGTCTGAGGGAAACGATCCGAACTGCCAGCTGTACGCCCGAAAAGCGGTCTACAAGAATGTAGCACGGCCGCCCTCGGCCGTGAGCGCAGTCGCAGGGGTGGGCTACATGTTTCACGTGTGACGGGCCGGGCCCCGGCCCAGTGCCGGCGGCTTTTGAATGGTCCTGCGCTCAACCCGCGTGCTCAAACAGGAGCGCGGGCTCGAACGCGATCCTGTCCGCGCTCACGCAACGGTAGGTCACCCCGTCAACCTCCCCCTCGAAGGCGTCGCGGGCGTCCTCCCCGTGCAGGTGACCGTAGACGCAGTGGCTAACGCCCGCCTCCGCGGCCATCGTGCACAGCTCGGTGGTGGTGGACTCCGAAAGCGGCGGGTAGTGGAACATGGCCACCGCGACGTCCCACTGAAGCTCGCCCAGCACCTCCAGCGACATGCCGAACCGCAGCAGCGCCCGTCGCCAGTGCCGCTCGTCCGAGTCGGGATCATATTCCGGATGGCCGGGCCACGGCCAACTGCGCACACCGCAGATGCCCACGCCGCGCTCCACGGCCGCGTCGAAGCGTATCAGGTGCATCGAGGGCCCGAGGCCCGCACGCACGCGACCGGGGCGGGAATACCAGAAATCGTGGTTGCCGCGGATAAGATACTTCGTGCCGGGGAGGGACTCGATGAAATCGAGGTCGGGGCGGGCCTCCTTCAGCGTCATGGCCCAGCTCAGGTCGCCGCACAGCAGCACGAGGTCTTCGGCACCGATGCTGTCGCGCCACCGGCTCTCCAGCCTGGCCTGATGGTCGGCCCACTCCGGGCCGAACACGTCCATAGGTTTCTCGCCGGAGCCGGACAGGTGGAGGTCACCTATGGCAAAGACCTTCACGCGCTGCCTGCCGTGGAAGCTTCCGGATGGTCACCCGGGCTGTTCCTCGCCGACCTTGCGCCCGATGCCGCCGCGGGTGACCGTTATCTTGATATCCTTCTCGGTGTCAATGCGCAACGTCACCTCGTCGTCCTCGATGCTGACGATGCGCCCCTTGATGCCGCCGATGGTGTAGACGTCGTCCTTCGGGCTCAGGCTCTCCAGCATCTGCTCGCGCTCGCGCTGACGCTTCTTCTGAGAACGAGTGGTGAACCAGATGAATAGCCCGAAGATCAGAACGATGGGGATCAGCGGGGTGACCGCTTGGAGCAGGCTGGGCTGTTCGTCCGCTGCTCCCGCCGCCTGTCCCGCGGCCTGTTCCCCGACTTCCGCCGCGAGCACTACGGCGCTGGCAAAGATGGCGTTCATCACAGGTCCTTTCCGCTGCTGTAGCGTTCGACGAACCGGTCGCGGAACTGAGCAAACCGCCCGACGGCGATGGCGGCCCGGGCCCCCGCCATGAGCTTCGCGTAGAAGGTCAGGTTGTGCACGCTCAGCAGGACGGGCCCCAGCATCTCCCCCACCCGGAAGAGATGGTTCACGTACGAGCGGGAGTATAACCGACAGCAGGGGCAGTCGCAACCCGGCTGCACGGGGCGGCCGTCGTCGCGAAAGCTGCTGTTGCGCAGCCGCAGGCGGCCCGTGGGGGTGAACGCCGTCGCATTGCGGCCCATCCGCGTTGGCGCCACGCAGTCGAACATGTCCACGCCCTCTCCTATGGCCCGGACCAGATCCATCGGGAATCCCACGCCCATCAGGTATCGCGGCCGCTCCGCCGGCAGGAGCGCCGCAGTGAAGGCCGCTGCCTCGCGACGCAGGCGGTCATCTTCGCCCACGCTGACCCCGCCGATGGCGTAGCCGTCGAACCCCTGCTCGACCGTCCGGCGCGCGCTGTGCTCCCGCAGATCCCGATGAACCCCGCCCTGCACGATGCCGAACAGGGCCTGGCCCTCTCGCCGATGGTGGCGCAAGCACGCCTCCCCCCACCGCAGGGAGCGCTCGACGGCCTGCTCGACCTGCTCGCGGGGGCAGGGGTACGGAGGGCACTGGTCGAGCGCCATCGCCACGTCTGCGCCCAGTTGCTCCTGGATATCCATGCACTCCGCCGGGCCGAGGAAGATCCGCGCACCGTCCACCGGGCTGCGGAAGGCAACGCCCTCGTCGCTTACCTGCCGGTGCTCGGCCAGGCTGAAGACCTGGTATCCGCCGCTGTCGGTCAGGATGGGGCCGTCCCAGGCCATGAACTGATGCAGACCGCCCTGCTCGGCGACCGCCTCCGCCCCCGGCCGCAACGCCAGGTGATAGGCGTTGCACAGCACCATCTGCATGCCCGCCGCGCGCAGCCGGTCGGGCAGGAGCCCCCGCACCGTGGCCCGGCTGCCCACCGGCATGAAGACGGGCGTCTCGACCCGTCCCGAGCGGAGGGCCAGCAGGCCGCTCCGCGCGCGGGTGACCCCGTCCTGCGCCGTGACCTCAAACTGGAGTGCCTCGCCCGTCATCACAGCCTCTCGAACAACACCTCCGTCACGTCGGCCCCTGCAATGGGTATGCGCGGCATCTTCGGGCGCCGTACGGCGGCCCGGGTCCGGCGGGGACGCCGGACCTACCCGTTTCGCCAGGTCCTCATACGATCAGCATCGCGTCCCCGTAGCTGTAGAACCGGTATCTCTCCCGCACGGCCTCCTCGTAGGCCGCCAGCACGCTCTCGCGCCCTGCGAAGGCGCTTACGAGCATCAGAAGCGTGCTGCGCGGCAGGTGGAAGTTCGTGATCAGCGCATCCACGACGCGGAACGCGAACGGCGGGTAGATGTAGAGGTCCGTCCAGCCCTCCTGCTCGTCCCATTCGCCCCGACGCGCCACGTACTCGAGCACGCGGCAGGTCGTCGTCCCGGTAGCGATGATCCGCCGCCCGTCCTCGAGGGCACGGGCAACCGCTCGCGCAGTCTCGGCCGGCAAGCGGAAGCGCTCCGCCTCGAGGTCATGGTCCTCGGCACGCTCGGCACGCACCGGCCGGAACGTACCCGGCCCGACCATCAAAGTCAACATGTGCACCTCGACGCCTGCCGCGCTCAGCTCGTCCAGCAGCTCCGGAGTGAAGTGGAGGCCGGCTGTTGGCGCGGCCACGGCGCCCGGACGCTCCGCGTAGACCGTCTGGTAACGCTCCTGGTCCAGCTCCGGCATACGCGTCGGCATGCCGAGGTCTTTGCGGGCCCTCAGGATGTACGGCGGCAGGGGCACGGCGCCCTCCCCCATGGCCGCCTCTGCCCCGCCGTCCGGCAGGCGGACCGTCCAGTGCCCCCCGCCTCTGTCCTCGATCAGCTCCACGCGGCCGCCGGCCCCCTCCAGGGCCAGCACTTCGCCGGGGCGCAGGCTGCCGCTGCTGCGCGTCAATGCCAGCCAGCACTCCTCCCCTCCTGCTTCCCCCTCCGGATGCACAAGCAGCAGCCCGACGCGGCCGCCCGTGCCCCGCCGTGCGCTGAGCCGCGCCGGGATCACCCGCGCGTCGTTCATCACCAGCAGGTCGCCGGCCTGCAGCATCTCCGGCAGGTCGCGGAATCGCCGATGCTCGATGCTGTCGCCCTGCCGGTCCAGCACCATGAGGCGGGACTCCGCCCGTCTCTCGGCCGGCACGGCCGCCACCAGCTCCCCGGGCAACTCATAGTCGAACAGCTCAACGCGCGTCATCGGGCATCCGTTTCGGGGGAATCGGAAACCTCGGGGTCCGGCCGGACCCTTAGACTATGCCACAGGAGCGGCCGACTCTCAACGGCGCCAGCCCTTCGACAGGGTCATTCAGAAGTCGTCAGCAGCGCACGTTCCCCCGGCCCGGAACCCGCACAGTGTGTAGCCCAGCCGCCCTCGGCTGGGGGCAGAAGACGGATCACGGCCGAGGGCGGCCGTGCCACATAGGCCAGGTCCCTTCTCGGGCAGCAACTCGGCAGTTCAGGTCGGTTCAGTCAGAGAATTGAATGACCC
>JAWOCH010000389.1:0-11897 GCA_046483865.1 Candidatus Brocadiia bacterium
CTTCTGCGCTTCGCTGCCGAGCAGGGCAAAGTGCTGGCCGGCCTGCACGCGAAGAGCGCCCCGGGCGCCCTTCTGGCACTCGCCGAGCGGACGGGCAACGTGGATCTGGTCAGCCGCGCCGTAACGTGCGTCACATGCCAGAAGCTGGTGCGGCGCCTGTGCCCGGACTGCCGCCAGTCGGTCGCCCCCAACCCTGAACTGCTGCGCAAGCTCGACATAGACCCGGCCGAGCCGGGCGAGTGGTTTGCCCCCGGCGGCTGCGATGCCTGCCTCGGTACTGGTTACCGGGGCCGCATCGGCCTGTTCAGCATGCTCATCCCCGTCGAAGAGGTCAACGAAGCACTCAAGCAGCAAGGCGCTTCTGCGGCCAGCATCCGCAAGGCCGCCGGCAGCGCCGCGCTGCGCACCCTGTACCAGGACGGTCTCACCAAGGTCGCCGCCGGCATCACTACGCTGGAGGAAGTCCAGCGTGTGCTGCGCGGGTCCGGCCGAAGCCAGCACAGACGGAAGGGGGGAAAGGCATGACAACCAGCCTCGCCGTCCTGTTCGTGGTGGTAGTCGTGCTCTTCGTGGCCTACAACGGTGCACGGGAGGGTGCCTTTTTCTCCGCCTACAACCTGTGCCGGAACCTGCTGGGGTTCCTGTTTGCCATGACGCTCTGTCGCCCGGCCAGCATGCTGCTCAGCGTCTTCATCTCCAGGAATCACCCGGCTCCCAGCTACTTCACGGCCATATCCTTCCTTCTCATCTTCGCCGCCGTCGTCAGCCTGGGACGCTGGTGGAAGCTTCGCACCACGTTCCCCGGCGTGGAGTGCCCGGCCGCCGTGGAGTGGATCGCGGGCGGCGCGCTGGGGCTGCTCAGCGGCGTCGTGCTTACCGGGACGGTTCTCGTTTTGTGGTGCATGCTGCCCTTCGGCAAGTATCTGCCGCGCGACATGGGCCGCATAGACATCCGCTCCGGCGTCCTGGACACGGGGGCAATCATGCTGCGCTTCTACGACCACCTGACCGACCGCATGCCGGGCAACACGTCGTTCCTGCTGCGCGACGAGCCCATGGTCGAAGACGCCGACGATGACGGCCTGCCTGATCCCGGCGACAAGTTCGACGACCAGAACGGCAACGGCGAGTGGGACCGGGGCTGGCTGTGGAAGTACAGCCACGCCGCGGACATACGGCCCTCTGACCTGGTGCCGCTCAAGCTGCCGGAGCCGGCCGAAGAGGAAGAGGAAGAACCCGGCCCGCCCTTCTGAGGCCCGGAGGAGCCCCCGCTGACCGCTCCGAACATAGTCACGCTGGCTCGCCTCGCCCTCGTTCCCCCCATCATCGCTCTGTCCTACGGCGGGGCCACATGGATGGTCGCCCTGGCCGGTGGGCTGTTTGCTCTCGGCGCGCTGACCGACTGGCTGGACGGCTGGCTGGCCCGCCGCCTGCACGCACGCAGCCGCCTGGGCACGCTGCTGGATCCGACTGTGGATAAGGTGATGGTCCTCAGCGCGTTGCTGGTCTTCGTGGACCTGGGTCTGGCGCCGCTCTGGCTGGTGCTTCTGAACCTGTTCCGGGAACTGCTTGTGACGGGGGTCCGGGGTGAGCTGAGCCGGCCGGAGCGCGTGGTGGGCGCCAACTGGATGGGCAAGACCAAGTACGCGCTCCAGGTCGGCGTGGTTCTGCTGTTCTACGGGCACCTGGCCTTGCACACGCGTGGGTCGGCCCTGCCCGGCGGGCAGACGTTGCTCTTCTGGGCCCTGCTTGGCGTCACGGTCCTCTCGTTGCTGTTCATGCTGAACTTCCTGCGCTGGCATGTGGCCGAGCTGCGGCGTACCGGCCGCTCTCCTTGACAATACAGGCCCCTGACGTACAATAGCGTTGACGGTGCGGATGTGGCGGAATTGGCAGACGCGCTAGGTTCAGGACCTAGTGGAGTTCACCCTCCATGAGGGTTCGAATCCCTCCATCCGCACCACTTCCCTTCTGCCCGCATTCCGTCGCCCTGATTCGCCACGTGCCATTCCGCGACGGGCGTGGGAACTCAACTGGCCCCCGCGTGGTGTAGCTCCGGCGCCGCTGGTCGGTTAGAATGGCTTTTGGGTGGCAACCGACATTCTTCGGGGGGCGTGACTATGGGGACAGGGGTATTACGCATACTGGGGCTGGGGGCGTTGCTGGTGCTGGCGGCCTGCGGGGCCGGCGGGGCGGGCGGGGACCTGCCGCTTGAGACCATCAAGCTTCCCTCCGGCTTCCGCATCGCCCACTACAGCGCGGATGTCCCCGGGGCGCGCTCGATGGCCCTGGGCCCGGAAGGCACGCTGTTCGTCGGCACGCGTCGGGAGGGCCGTGTATATGCGGTTCGTGACGCCGACGGCGACGGACGAGCGGAGCAGGTCATCACCGTAGCCAGCGGGCTGAACATGCCCAACGGCGTGGCGATGCGAGACGGCGACCTCTACGTGGCTGAGGTGAGCCGCGTCCTGCGGTTCGATGACATCGAAGACCGACTGGATGACCCGCCCCCACCAGTTGTCGTCAATGACACCTTCCCCACCGACCGCCACCATGGCTGGAAGTTCATCGCCTTCGGACCGGACGACATGCTTTACGTGCCCGTGGGGGCGCCGTGCAACGTTTGCGAACCGGACGACACCCGGTATGCCTCCATCATGCGCATGGAGCCGGGCGGCGACGGGCTGGAGGTCTACGCACGGGGCGTGCGCAACACCGTGGGGTTCGACTGGCGCCCGGGGACGGAGGCGCTCTGGTTCACCGACAACGGACGCGACTGGATGGGCGACAACCTGCCGCCGGACGAGCTGAACTCCGCGCCCCGCGCCGGAATGCACTTCGGGCTCCCGTACGTGCACGGACACGATGTGCTGGATCCCGAGTTCGGGCCCGGGCACCAGCCGGGCAAGTTCACCCCGCCCAAACAGGCCCTGGGGCCCCACGTAGCCGCCCTGGGCATGCGGTTCTACACGGGCAGTGCTTTCCCGGAGCAATACCGCGGCCAGATCTTCATCGCCGAACACGGCTCCTGGAACCGCTCCGTCCCGATCGGTTACCGCGTCACGCTCGTGACGCTGGAGGGCGACGATGCCGCGAGTTACGAGGTCTTTGCCGAGGGCTGGCTGCAGGGCGGGAAGGCGTGGGGCCGTCCGGTGGACGTGCAGGTCATGCCCGACGGTGCGCTGCTGGTGTCCGATGACCGGGCGGGGGCTATCTACCGCATAACCCACACGCTGCAACAGGCTGAAGACGGCCGCTCTGGGTCGGGCAGCGCTTCCTGACTGCCCGCCGGTCCCACTGCATGCCGATGGATATGACGGCCTGCGCGGGATACAATGATTGTAGGAAAGGGGTGCCGCGCAGACCGACGGGGGAAAGACGGAGGAAGCCGGTCTGGTGTGCGGCGGATGTGGGCAGAAACGCCGAAACGCGTAGGCAGGGAGGCATGACGTGGGGGCGAAATCCGTAGCGATGGCTGTGCTGGTGCTGGCCGTCCTGGCCGGCTGTGGGGGACAGAGCGGCGCGCCTGAAGGCAACACGCCGCAGGCACGCGGCGCGGGGCCGACGGCCGAAACGCCGTGGACAGAGACAGGGGGAGCAATGGAGAAGGCAACGCTGGCGGGGGGCTGCTTCTGGTGCATGGAGCCGCCCTTCGAGAAGCTGGATGGCGTGTCCGACGTCGTTTCGGGCTACGCGGGAGGAACCGGGGAGAATCCCACATACGACGACTACGCGGAGAAGGGATACGTCGAGGCCGTGCAGATTACCTACGACCCCTTGCGCATCACGTATGCGCAATTGCTGGAGGTCTTCTGGCGGCAGATAGATCCGACGGACGCGGGCGGGCAGTTCGTCGACAGAGGACCCGAGTATCGGTCGGTGATCTTCTACCACGACGATCGGCAGAGGCGGCTGGCCGAGCAGTCCAAGTCGCGTATGGCCGCGTCCGGCCGGTTTGACGGGCCCGTGGTGACAGAGATCCTGCCGGCCTCCACCTTCCACGAGGCCGAAGACTACCACCAGGGCTACTACAAGGAACACCCGATCCGCTACAAGTTCTACCGGTCCGGATCGGGCCGGGATGCGTACCTGGACGAGGTCTGGGGAGAGGACAGAGAAGTGGATCTTTCTGCGCCAGCCGGGGAGCGGTACACCAGGCCGAGTGACGAGGAACTGAGGGAGATGCTGACGCCGCTCCAGTACAAGGTCACCCAGCGTGACGGCACTGAACCGGCATTCCGCAACGAGTATTGGGACAACAAGGAGGACGGCATCTACGTGGACATTGTCTCGGGCGAGCCGCTGTTCTCCTCGCTCGACAAGTATGAGTCGGGGACCGGATGGCCCAGCTTCACCGGGCCACTCGAGCCCGACAACATCGTCGAGAAACCCGATCGCAGCCTGTTCCGGGTCCGGACCGAGGTCCGCAGCAAGCACGCCGATTCGCACCTGGGCCATGTCTTCGAGGATGGGCCGCCGCCCACTGGACTGCGTTATTGCCTCAACTCGGCCGCGCTGCGGTTCGTGCCCGCCGACGAGCTGGCCGAGCAGGGCTACGAGCAGTACGTTGAGCTGTTCGAGGATTCCTGACCAGAGCCCCGGCCTCCCGCTGGCCCGCACTGGCCGAGCAGCATCGCGCATGGTGCGCTGACGGACGCCGCTGCGGGGCGCCGACCGGGCGCACCGCCAGCGCTCGGCGCGGAAAGCGACCGACCGGTTGACCCGGGCGGAAGCCGCCGTTTAGGATGGACAGTGTCCGGTCCGCCGCCCTCCTGCCAGGGATCGAGTCGTGGACATCGCCAGCCGCGTGCACTCCATTCGGGACACCTCCCGCGTGTCTGACCTGCGGCGCCGCGTCCGGAACGCCATGGAGCGGCCGCCGGTCACCTGGGACTGCCCCGAGCGTATCGCCGACGAGCACATGTCCGACCCCCTGCCCCTGCGCAAGGCGCGGGCTATCGCCCTGAAGCTGCGGCACATGCCGACGGACCTGTGGGAGGGGCAGCTCCTCGCCGGTTCTATGACCCTCGAAGAACCGCGCGTGCACGCCGAATGGGGCTTCCCGGACTACCTGACGGACGAAGAACGCGCGCGGGCGGAGGAGCGCGGACTCAGCATGCACTCGGTGTTCGGGCACGTGGTGCCGGACTACCCACGGTTGCTGCGTCTCGGTTTGTCAGGGATCAAAGCCCGAGCCGCGGACGCCCGAGCCGACGCCTCCTCGGCGGACGAGGTGCACTTCCTGGACTCGGTCGTTGTGGCGCTGGACGGGGTGAGCGCCTACGCGGCCCGCCTGGCCGAGCATTGCGCGACGCAGTCCGAACGGACGGACGATGACCAGCGGGCAGCCGAGTTGCGTAGCATGGCGGCGGACCTCCGGCAGGTGCCCGACGGCCCGGCGCAGAGCTTCCGCCAGGCGCTCCAGTCCGTCTGGCTGCTGCACATGGTCTTCCACTCGACCATGAACGCGAACGCGATGGGGCGGCTGGATCAGTACGTGTGGCCCTTCCTGGAGACGGACCTGAAGGCCGGCCGGCTGGACCTGGCGGGGGCGATGGAGCTGGTGAGCTGCTTCTGCCTGAAGTTCAACGAGCGCGCGAAGACCACCGAAGACCAACTGGCAGAGTCCAGGACACCCGAGCAGCCCGACCCTGATCGCCGTACTCGCCACTACACGTCCTCCCAGATCGGAACGCGCCGCGACGGCCTGGACGCCACGAACCACTGGCTGCAGAACATCGTGGTCGGCGGCCTGCGGCCCGATGGCGCCGACGGGACCAATCCGCTCAGCTACCTGCTGCTGGAGGCGTTCCGACGCAATGAGATGACGAACCCGCTGCTGACGGTTCGCCTGCACGAGGACTCGCCGGAGGAGCTTGTCCGCTTCGCCGGCGAGGTGCTCCGGGACGGCGGCGGAGGCATGCCCGCCCTGTTCAACGACGAGGCCCTGGTTCCCGCCCTCGAGGGAGTCGGGATACCGCACGAACACGCACTCGACTACACGAACGACGGATGCTGGGAGGTCATCATCCCCGGCCGCACCGACTTCCGCTTCCTGCGCCTCAGCCTGATGCTGTGCCTGGAGTGGGCGCTGAACCACGGCCGCACACGCCTGACCGGCCTGCAGGACGGGCTTGATACCGGCGAAGCCACGGAGTTCACGGAGTTCGCGCAGGTCTGGGATGCCTTCCTCCGACAGCTCGATCACATGGTGGAGCGCGTTGTCAGGAGGGTCGTCGCCAACGCCGATGACCGCCACTCGGTCGCGCCCGTACCCCTGCTCAGCGCGCTGCTGGACGGACCCATCGAGAAGCGCCGCGACATGACGGCCGGTGGGGCCAGGTTCCGCACCTACGGCATGCTCGCGGAGTCGGCCGCCCACGCGATTGACTCGCTGGCCGCCATCAGGACGGTCGTGTTCGAGGACGGTGCGGCGTCGATGGCCGAGTTGTGCGCCGCGCTGGAGGCGGACTTCGAGGGCTATGAAAGCCTGCGGGCCAGGCTGCTGGCCGCGCCGAAGTACGGCAACGACGCCAAGCGCGCGGACGCGCTCGGCCGGCGGGTGATGGAGCAGTTCGCGCGCATCGTCGGCGAGCATGCCCGGCCGCACAGAGACGTCCTCATCTTCCCCTGCGGCGTGGCGACCTTCTCCTGGTATATCGGCATCGGGCAGGGGCTGGGCGCGTCGCCGGACGGCAGGCGGGCCCGGGCGCCGGTCTCCTCGAACTTCTCCCCCGCCCTGGGACGGGACCGGGAGGGAATCCCGGCCGCAATCCTCTCCTACGCCCACATGCCGCACGAACAGTTACCCGCCGGCGGGCCGCTTGACCTGCGCCTCCCCCGCCGCCTGGTGGAGGGCGAGGACGGCACGCGGCGCATGGCCGCGCTGCTGCGCAGCTTCGTCGAGACCGGCGGCTCGATGATGACACTGACCGTGGTGGACACCGAGGAACTGCGCGCCGCGCAGCGTGAGCCAGAGCAACACCGGGCACTGCGCGTGCGCATGGGCGGCTGGTGCGCCTACTTCACCATGCTGAGCCGCGAGCAACAGGACCACCACATCCGCCGCCAGGAGGCCGGGGCGTGAGCAGCGCGGAGGACATGGAGGGGCTGATCTTCGACCTGGATACCTTCGCGGTCCACGACGGGCCGGGCATCCGCATGGCGGTCTATCTGAAGGGCTGCCCGCTGCGCTGCGCCTGGTGCCACAGCCCGGAGTCCATCTCGCCGGAACCCCAGCTCGCCTTCGTCGCCGACCGCTGCATCGGCTGCGCTGCATGCGTCGCAGCCTGCCCTGGGGAAGTCCACGCGTTGGCCCAGGGCACGCACACGCTTCAGCGCGACGCCTGCACGGCCTGCGGCCGTTGCGCGGATGCCTGCCCCACGGGCGCCCTGCGCATCATCGGCCAGCGGGTCACCGCCAGCGCGCTCGTGGCTAAGGCGAGCCGACTGGAGCCGTTCTTCCGACACTCGGGCGGCGGTGTCACGCTGACGGGGGGCGAGCCCACGATGCAGCCGGACTTCGCCGCGGCCGTGCTTGCGGGCTGTCAGCGGCGCGGACTCCATACTGCCGTCGAAACGTGCGCGGCGTGCAGCCGAGATGGCATGGAGCGTCTGGCAGAGCATGCCGACTTGATTCTGCTTGATCTAAAACTGGTGGACACCGACCTCCATCGCCGCTGGACGGGGGCGTCCAATGCGCAGATACACGCCAACGCCGCTGCCCTGGCCGGGCGTAACGTCCGCGTGCACGTGCCCCTGATACCAGGCGTGACGGACACGCCGGAGAACCTGGAGGCCATCTTCGGGTTCATGCGCGACCACGGTCTGGAGCGCGCGGATCTGCTACCCTACAACCCGTCGGCCGGCGCGAAGTACGAGTGGCTGGGCATGGACTACCCGTTGGACGCGGAGCCGCAGGGGGAAGAGCAACTGGCGCATATCCTCGCCATGGCCCGGACCCACGGCCTTCGGGCGGAGATCGGCTGAGCCCCCTCTACTCCCCCACCTTCAGCCGTGCGATGTCGGGCAGTTCATCGCCGTAGCCGTGCATCTGCTGCAGGCAGTGGACTTCGAATTCGCCCTTCACCAGCGCCTCGATGGCTTCACCGGCGGCGCAGGCGGCGGCGACCGTGGTTATCAGGGGCACGTTGTAGCGTACGGCGGTGGCGCGGATGCTGACTTCGTCCCGCCGCGGCGACGGGCCGCTGGGCGTGTTGACGAGCAGTTGCAGCTCGCCGCTCTTCATGTGGTCCAGCACGTTCGGGCGCACTCCCTCGGCGAGCTTGGGGACGACCTGCGCCTGGACAGCCGCCTCTCGCAGGGCCGCCGCCGTGCCCGAGGTCGCGAAAACGCCGAACCCGTGGCGCTGAAGCGTCTCAGCCAGGGGCAGAATGCGCGGCTTGTCAGCGTCCTTGACGCTGATGAACACGCTCCCCTCCAGCGGCAGCGGCTGGCCCGCCTCTATCTGCGACTTGGCGAACGCCAGCGCGAACGTGCGCCCCACCCCCATCACCTCGCCGGTGGACTTCATCTCCGGCCCCAGCACGGGATCCACGCCTGGGAACCGGTTGAACGCCAGCACCGACTCCTTCACCGAGTAGTGCCGGGGAACGGGATCCTCCGTCACGCCCAGCTCCTCCAGCGTCCGGCCGGCCATCACCTGCGCCGCGATGGACGCCAGCGGCACGCCGGTGGCCTTCGAGACGAACGGGATGGTGCGCGAGGCGCGCGGGTTGACCTCCAGCACGTAGATGGTCTCGTCCTTGATGGCGTACTGCACGTTCATCAACCCGACCACGCCGAGTTCGAGCGCCAGGCTGCGCGTCTGGTCCTTTATGCGCGCCACCAGCTCGCCCGGCAGCGAGTGCGGCGGCAGCACCATCGCGCTGTCGCCGGAGTGGACGCCAGCCTCCTCGATGTGCTCCATGACCCCGCCGACGATGACCGTCTGCCCGTCGGCCACTGCGTCCACGTCCACTTCGATGGCGTCGTCCAGGAACTTGTCAATCAGTATGGGCCGGCCCGGCGCCGCCTCGATGGCCTCGGCCACAACGCGCTCCATCTCGTCGGCTCCCCAGGCGATGACCATCGCCCGCCCGCCCAACACGTAAGACGGCCGCACGAGAACGGGATAGCCCAGGTCCTCGGCGATGCGGCACGCCTCTTCGTATGACGTAGCCGTGTCGCTGGGGGGCTGCTTCAGTTCGAGTTTCTGCAGCAGGCGGCGGCACTGCTTGCGGTCCTCGGCCCGGTCAATCGCCGACGGCGGGGTGCCCAGTATACGGACGCCCGCCGCCTCCAGCGGTACTGAAAGGTTCAGCGGCGTCTGGCCCCCCAACTGCACGATGACCCCCTCCGGCTGCTCGACTTCGACGATGTTGAGGATGTCCTCGAGTGTCAGCGGCTCGAAGTAGAGGCGGTTGGCGATGTCGTAGTCGGTCGAGACGGTCTCGGGGTTCGAGTTCACCATGACGGTGTCGTAGCCCATCTCGCGCAGGGAGAGCACGGCGTGCACGCAGCAGTAGTCGAATTCGATGCCCTGTCCGATGCGGTTAGGCCCGCCGCCGATGATGACGACCGTGGGCTTTTCGCTGGGACGGCTTTCGTCCTCCCGCTCGTAGGTCGAGTAGTAGTACGGGGTGTATGCCTCGAACTCGGCGGCGCAGGTGTCCACCAGCTTATAGGCGGCGCGCACCCCGGCCGTCATGCGTCGCTCGCGCACTTCGCCCTCCCCCAGCCCCGTCAGGTCGGCGAGCTGGGCGTCGGAGAAGCCCGTGCGCTTGGCCTGCCAGAGCATATCCCCGTCCAGCCCGTCGGCGCCGGCCTCCTCGATCTGCGCCTCGAACTCGACGATCTGCCGCATGTTGTGCAGGAACCACGGATCAATAGCCGTCAGCTCGGCTATCTGCTCCACGGGCATCCCGGCTTTCAGCGCATGTTTGACGTAGAAGAGCCGCTCGGCGTTCGGCCGGGCGAGCATCGAGCGAAGCTGTTCGGGGTCCACGTTCTCCTCGCCCTTCCGGTCGAAGCCCGTCAGTCCTATCTCCAGCGAGCGCAGGCCCTTCTGGAATGCCTCTTTGAAGGTGCGGCCGATGGACATGGCCTCGCCGACGGACTTCATCGAGACGGTAAGCGTGTCGTCGGCGCCGGGAAACTTCTCGAAGGTGAACCGCGGCATCTTGACCACGCAGTAATCAATGGTCGGCTCGAAGCAGGCGGGCGTCTCCTGCGTGATGTCGTTGGGTATCTCGTCCAGCGTGTAACCGATGGCGAGCTTGGCGGCGAACTTGGCGATGGGGAAGCCGGTCGCCTTGCTGGCCAGGGCTGAGGAGCGGGAGACGCGCGGGTTCATCTCGATGGCCACCATCCGGCCGGTCTCCGGATGGACGGCGAACTGGATGTTCGATCCGCCGGTCTCGACCCCCACGCGGCGGATTATGCGGATGGCGGCGTTGCGCATGGCCTGGTACTGCTTGTCGCTCAGCGTCTGCGCCGGCGCCACTGTCACAGAGTCGCCCGTGTGCACGCCCATCGGGTCCACGTTCTCGATCGAGCAGATGATGACCACGTTGTCCTTGCGGTCACGCATCACCTCCAGCTCGTATTCCTTCCAGCCGATGACCGACTCCTCGATCAGCACCTCGCTGATCATGCTGGCCTTGAGCCCGCCGGTGACGGCGTCCTCGAACTCCTCGACGTTGTAGGCGATGGATGCGCCGGTGCCCCCGAGGGTGAAACTGGGGCGAATAACCAGCGGGAAGCCGATCTGGGCGGCGGCTCGTTTGGCCTCCTCCAGCGTGTAGACCGGCTTGCTGCGGGGCATCTCGACGCCGATTTCGGCCAGCGCGTCGCCGAACTCCTGGCGGTCCTCCGCGCACTTGATGGCCTCTTCGTTGGCGCCGATCATCTCGACGCCGAACTCGCGGAGCACGCCGCTTTCGGCCGCCTCTATGGCCACGTTCAGGGCCGTCTGGCCTCCCAGAGTGGCCAGCAGCGCGTCCGGCCGCTCCTGCGCGATGATGCGGGACAGCACGTCCGCCGTGACGGGTTCGATGTAGGTCCGATCGGCGATGGCCGGATCGGTCATGATGGTAGCGGGATTGGAGTTGAGCAGGACGATCTCACACCCCTCCTCCCGTAGCGCCTTGCACGCCTGGGTGCCGGAGTAGTCGAACTCGCAGGCCTGGCCGATCACAATCGGGCCCGACCCGATGATCAGTACCTTCTGGATGTCGTCCCGCTTCGGCATGTGTCGGCGCGCTCCGGTTGAATCACTCCCACTCGATGGTGCTCGGCGGCTTGGGGCTGATGTCGTAAACGACCCGATTCACCCCTCGGACCTCGTTGATGATGCGGTTGGAGATACGCCCCAGCAGCTCATGGGGCAACCGTACCCAATCGCATGTCATGTAGTCCTCAGAACTTACGATGCGCAGGGCGACCACGTTGGCGTAGGTCCGCCCGTCGCCCATCACCCCCACGCTACGCACCGGCAGCAGGACGGCGAAGGACATGGCGATGCCGCCGTAGCCGTCGTACTGGCGCAGTTCCTCCTGCACGCGCAGGTCGGCTTCGCGCAGTATGCGCAGCCGCTCCTCGGTGACCTCGCCGACGATGCGCACCGCGAGACCGGGCCCGGGGAACGGCTGCCGGCTGACGACCTGCTCCGGCAGGCCCAGTTCCCCGCCCACCTGCCGCACCTCGTCCTTGAAGAGCTGCCGCAGCGGCTCGATCAGCTCGAAGTCCAGGTCTTCCGGCAGCCCCCCCACGTTGTGATGGCTCTTGATGGTGGCCGACGGGCCGCCGTGGGCCGACTGGCTCTCGATCACGTCCGGATACAGCGTGCCCTGGGCCAGGAACCGGATACCGCCTATCCGCTCGGCTTCCCGGCGGAA
>JAWOCH010000002.1:0-14002 GCA_046483865.1 Candidatus Brocadiia bacterium
CGCCGGTCATGGAGGAGGGCGCCCGCACGCGGACGCTCTACCTGCCGGAGGGCGTCTGGACGAAGCTTGAGCGGCCCGCCGAGACGCACGAGGGCGGCCGGTGAGCCGCAGCACCTGAAGGGCGGCCCCGCCGAGCGCATCCGCGTGGACATCTACCCCGGCCGCCGCGCCCGCCGCGTCACCTACAAGGACGAGAACGTCCGCGTCACCATGACCGGCGAATCCACCGAGGAGACCATGCGCTTCCGCATCAAGGCCGTGCCCATGCAGGTGGAGGCCCACTTCCTGCGCCGCCGCGCGGAGGCCGTCGAGTGCGAGGGCGCCGAGGCCGAGTGGGAGAACACCGAGAAGGGGGTGGTCGTGCGGTTCGACGCCGGCAACGGCGCCAGGCTCAGGCTTCATTAACCACGACGACACTACGAGCACAACGAACAGCACGGATTCACCACGGAGACACGGAGAACACGGAGAACGGCGAAGTGATGACCACAACGGCATGACGAGCACAACGGACGGCAGAACAGGATGGGCAGAATATCCTGGACAGAGAGGCATCGTGCTCGCCCTCCGCGACGTTTGCAGCCTATCCATCGTGATCCTGCCCGCTATAGCTCGCAGTTCTTACTTCAGACTTCGCCTTCCTCCGTGTCCTCCGTGCCTCCGTGGTGAGTATTCGCCGTCGCCGTTCTGCGGTTATCTTTCCTCCTCCGCGTCCTCTGCGCCCTCTCCGGTTCAAGCTGTGCCGTTGCCTTGAGCCCGGCAGTTGCCGTTCTCCGTGTTCTTCGCAGTGAGCATTGGCCGTCGCCGTTCTGCGGTTTTCTTCCCCCCTCCGCGTCCTCTCCGCCCTCTGCGGTTCAAGGTGTGCCGTTGCCGTCAGCCCGGCCGTTGCCGTTCTCCGTGTCCTCCGTGCCTCCGTGGTGAGTCCCCCCTTGCGCCGGCCGCTGCCGGCTCGTATCCTGCCAGGTTGGCGTATCCTTGTCTGGCCTGAGGGGGAGTCGCATGGACGTTCACGAGCTGGCCGAGAAGAACGCGGACGTATTGCGCTTCGGAACGTTGTTCACCGCCCGGCAGGTGCCGCGGTATCTGTCGGACGAGGAAGGCATCGCCCGCGCGGCGGACTGGTGCCGGAGCCACGGCATCAGGCACGTCTACCTGGAATCGTTCCGAGGCGAGGTCTGGGCGCCGAAAGGCGTGCTGGCCCGCGCGCGGGACCGGTTCCGCGAGGAGGGCCTCCAGGTCTCCGGCTGCATCACGCCGGCCCAGTTCGGCAAGCAGAGCACCGGCTGGTATGCCTTCACCTGCTTCACGTCCGAGCAGAGCCGCCGCACGCTGCGGGAGATGGCCGAGCATGCCGCCGGCGTGTTCGACGTGGTGATGATTGACGACTTCTTCTGCTCGGACTGCACCTGCGACGAATGCCGCGCCGCGCTGGGCGACCAATCGTGGTCCGACTACAAGCGGTCCATGATGGCGGAGCTGGCCCGCACGCACGTCATCGAGGCCGGCCGGGCGGTCAACCCCGACGTCGAGTTCATCATCAAATACCCCGCCTGGCACGAGATCTACCAGGAGCGCGGCTACGACGTGGCGGCCGAGTCGGAGCTGTTCCCGCGCACCTGGGTGGGCACCGAGACGCGCGGCGTGGTCGGCCAGGGGGAGGCGCGGTTCCGCCGCGAGCCGCAGTATCGGGCCTACTGGCTGATGCGCTGGCTGGCCGGCATCGGCGGGGACAAGTGCGGCGGGGGCTGGTACGACGCGATTGACACCGACCCGACCCACTTCGTCGAGCAGGGCCGCCAGACGGTGCTGGGCGGGGCGCGCGAGGCGTTCCTGTTCAACTTCGGCTCCTACCAGGAGGACGGCCGCCACGAGCGCGGCCCGGCCGACATGGCAGCACTGGTGGAAGAGATGCCGGAGCACTTCGAGCTGGCCCGGCTCATCCAGGGACGAGAGCCGCGCGGCCTGTCCGGCTGGAAGCCGCCCAACAGCCGCTGCGGCGGCGACTGGAACCTGCACGTGCTGCTGGGCATGGCGGGCTTCCCGGTGACGGCGGCCCATCGGTTCCAGCCGGACGCGCCGGGGTTCGTCCTCGGCTACCACGTGCTGGACGATCCGGCCTGGTGGGACGGCGTCGAGCATGCGCTGGACGTCGGCCGCCCCGTGGTGACCACCGAGACCTTCCTGCGGGCCGCCCGCCCCATAGCCCACGGCAACCGGCTGGACCTGGACGGGCTGCGCGAGCGGGCGGCGGTCGTCCCGGAGCTGACCGACCGGAACGAGTGGCCCGCGCTGGAGGCGCTGCCGCAGGGAGAGCTGGACGCCATGCGGGACAAGGTGTGTGCCGGGCTGGGGGTTTCCTTCCACGCGCCGCCGGGGGTCGCGCTCTACCTGTTCGGCGAGGACGTGGCCGTGGTCGAGAGCTTCCGGGACGAGCCGGTTGCGTGCACGCTCAAGTTGGACGGCTGGAGCGACATGGAGGCGGCGCTGCGCGTCCCGCGGGAGGGGGCCTTCACGGTGGGCCAGGGGGAGATCGGCCTGCCGGCGCGTTCGCTGCTCGCCGTGCGCCGCGTGTGACGTAGCCGTTCGTCGCGTCGGCGCCCGTCTGCTATCGTGGACTGCATGGACGAAGCAACCCTCCGGGAGATCGGCCGGCGCCTGCTGCGCTGGTACGAGCAGAACCGCCGGGAACTGCCGTGGCGCGACCAGCCGTCACCTTACCGCGTCTGGGTCAGCGAAGTGATGCTCCAGCAGACGGCCGTCGCGACGGTCATCCCCTACTTCGAGCGCTGGATGGAGCGCTTTCCTGACGTGGCCTCCCTGGCCGAAGCCAGCGAGCGGGAGGTGCTGAACCTGTGGGAGGGCATGGGCTACTACGCCCGCGCCCGGCGGCTGCGCGAGGCGGCCCGGCAGGTCATGGAGTGCTTCGACGGCCAACTACCCGACGGGCGCGAGGAGCTGTGCTCCCTGCCGGGCATCGGCCCCTACATAGTCGACGCCACACTGAGCCTGGCGTTCGGCCGGGACGTGGTGGCGCTCGATGCGAACGTGGCGCGCGTGATGATGCGCCTGCTGTGCATCCGGGGCAGGGCGGCCGAGGCAGACGTGCGGCGGCGCGTGCGACGGGCGGCCGAGACCTCAATGCCGGAGGGCCGGTCCAGCGCCTTCAACCAGGCCCTGATGGACTTCGGCAGCATGATCTGCCGACCCAGGCGGCCCCTTTGCGCCGAGTGCCCGTTGCGCGACCTGTGCCGGGCGCGGGCTGAGGGGGCGCAGTACGACATCCCCGCCGTCCGGCGTCGCCGGCTCAGGAAGATCCGCACAGCCGTCGCCGTGTTCCTGCGGGAGGGAGAGGTCTACGTACAGAAGCGGCCGCCGGAGGGCATGTTCGCCGGCATGTGGGAGTTCCCGGGCGGCAAGGCGCGCGAGGGGGAGAGCCCGGCCGAGGCCGCCGTGCGCGAGTGCCGCGAGGAGCTGGGCGTCGAGTGCGCCGTGGGGCGGGAACTGGTCGGGCTGACCCACTACTACACGGTCTTCGAGGTGCGTCTCCACGCGTTCCTCTGTCCCCCGCCGCGCGGGCTTCCACAGGACGACGCACACCGGTGGGTCGCCGTGAGCGAGTTGGACGAATACCCCATGCCCTCGGCCAACCGGCAGGTGGTGCAGGCACTGCGGGAGGCGATCTGTGACTGAACGCTGAAGACTCACCACGGAGACACGGAGAACAGCAACGGCAGTACTTACCACAACGGCACGACGACCACGACGTAAGGCCTTAGATAAGCGTTGTGCCCGTTGCCCTTCGACGTGCTCAGGGCCGTGAGCTTGTCGAACGGTGCCTCCGTGGTTCATTCTGCAGTTTAAACGCCGGTCAGTTCTCCGGCGGCCGCTTGGATGTCCTCGGCGCGCATCAGCGTCTCGCCCACCAGGATGGCGTCTATGCCGAACACCTTCAGCTGGACGACGTCGGCGCGCGTCTTGATGCCGCTCTCGGCGACCACCGCAGTCTCCTCGGGCAGCCGGGCGGCCAGGCGCTCGGTCACCTTCAGGTCCACCTCGAAGGTGCGCAGGTCGCGGTTGTTGATGCCCACCAGGTCGGCCCCCGCCTCCAGCGCCGCGTCCAGCTCGCGTTCGTCGTGGACTTCCACCAGCGGGTCCACGCCCAGCTCCCGCCCGACGGCCATCAGGTGGGCCAACTCGTCCGGCTCCAGGGCGGCAACGATCAGCAGGTACGCGTCCGCGCCCAGCGCGCGCGCCTCGATGACCTGGATCTCGTCCAGGATGAACTCCTTGCGCAGCACCGGCAGCTCCACCGCCTCGCGGACGCGTTCGAGGAACGCCGGGCTGCCCTGGAAGAACTCGGCGTCGGTCAGCACGCTGACGGCCGCCGCGCCGGCCCGCGCGTAGGCCTGAGCAATCGCGACGGGGTCGAAGTCCTCTCGGATGATCCCGGCTGAGGGCGAGGCCCTCTTCACCTCGGCGATCAGGGCCACCGTGTCGTGCGCCGCCAGCGCGTTCCGGAACCCGCGCGGTTCGCCCCGCTCGGCGGCGGCGCGTCGTAGCTGGTCGGCCCCCGCGCAACGCAGGCGCTCTATCTCCTCACGCTTCTTGCGGCATATCCTCCGCAGGATATCGGGCATCTCACTCATGCGCATTGTCCCCTTTGTGTGCCTGTTCGACGGCGGCGCGCAGCTCGCGGGCGGCCGCTTCGGGGTCCTCCGCCCCGCAGAGGGCTGCGCAGGCGGCCACGGCGGTCGCACCGGCTCGTACGGCCTCCCCGGCGTTGGCCGACGTGATGCCGCCGATGGCTACGATAGGCAGCTCGACGCACGCCCTGACCCGGCGCACCAGTGCCGGGCCTTTGCCCTCCGAATAGTCTTTCGTAGTAGTGGCGGCGAAGGGACCCACGCCGATGTAGTCGGCGCCCTGTGCGACTGCTTCCTCCGCCTGCTCGGTGGAGTGGGTGGAGACGCCGAGGAGCATCTGGGGGCGTATCAGGTGGCGCACCGGCTCTGACGGCAGGTCGTCCTGTCCCAGGTGCACGCCGTGGGACTGGCTGATGATCGCGACGTCCGGCCGATCGTTGACGATCAGCAGGGCGCCGGCGTCCTCGGTCAGCTCACGCAGGATGCACGCCCTGCTCAGCAGTTCGCGGTCGGACAGCTCCTTCTCGCGCAGTTGCAGCACGTCAACGCCGCCGTCCAGCAGACGCCGGGCCGTCTCGCGCCACGGCAGCCGGCAGTGACGCTCCGTCAGCAGGGCGTAGAGGCGCATCTGGTGCAGTCGTTCAGTCATCTTCACCACGGAGACACGGAGGACACGGAGAAAGACAACAACGATACTGACAGGGATACACAGGATAGACAGGATACAGCCGGCAGTAGCAACGCGAAGTGTATCTTTGCTGTTATCCCGCCTTTCGTGCTGCTCGTCGTCCCGCTCTCGTGGCGTGAAGCCATTCCGGTGGAGTAGGCTGTCGTCGTAGTCAATCCGACTTCCGCCTTTCTGCGTGCCCTCCGTGTCTCCGTGGTTAGTCTCTGGCCAGGACGCGGGGCGGGGAGAGGAGGGCTTCCAACTCGGCGGCCGCGACCCCGATTTTGCCCAAAAACGCGCTCAGGCCCGCCAGGTCCGGCAGCGTGTCCTCGAACAGCGCACAGTCGGACTCGGCGGCAACCTGCAGTCCCTCCTCCATGCAGCCGGGCACGAACGCCGTGTCGCCGCGCTTCATGGGCAGCTCGTCGCCGTCCGCCAGGAGCCGGCCCGTTCCCTCGAGCCAATGCACCACGCGGTAGCTGCCATGCACGGGTCGGAGCCGGTAGGTGCCGCCGCCGGCCAGGCTGTGACGCGACTTCAGCAGATGGACCTCCGCCACCAGGGCCTCCAGTTGATGCCCTTCGGCGACCTGGACACTGATCGGAGCCGCCCGCCGGAGGCCCGCCTCGGGGTTGACCAGCCGGAAACCCAACTCCGGATACTCCCCCGGCCGGCGGCCAAAGTCATAGAGCCGCACTGTGGGGTTCGCCTGGAGATCCTGGTCAACTTCGATCTCGCCGCTCTCTACCTCGGCCACGATGGTGTCCCCGGGGTGGACCTGGACGCTGAGCAGGTCGTTCTGGACCATCAGTATCTTCGAGAGTGTGGGCAGGCGGGCCTCGCCGTAGCCCTGCTGGATCTCGTCAATGATCAGCGCGCTGTCCGGGCCGATGGCGAACATGGTGTGCAGCGTTCCCGCGGGCACCAGGAATACCTCCCCGCCCTGGAGCGGCTCGATGATGCCGAAAAGCTCCCGCACCTCCTGCGACCAGGACTCGACGGCGGGGTCGAGGCCCGGACCGGTGATGATCTCGCGGAGGCGTTCGGCCTGCTCGTGCGTGCGCGGCCCGGCGGCCACGCCGGTGCGTCCCCTGGCGGCCCGCACGTGCCACGCCTCGGTCTTGCCCCGATGGGGTTTGTCACGCAGGTGACGGAGAGCGCGCTCGCCGAGCAGGTCCTGCAACGCCGGTTCGTCCTCCTGGTCTGCTTCGCGCAGCAGTTCGGCCAGCGTCTTGCGCAGGACGGGATGCACCACCGTGTTCGAGTAGTTGCCGGGGCCCGTCTGGGCGGACGCCAGCCATATCTCTCCAAGGCCAACCTCGATGCCGCTGAATCGGCGGGCCTCGCCGTGAACAAGGCCCCACGGCTTGACGACAGTCTCGGGCGCCAGCTTCCAAAGGCCGGGTGACTGCATGGTGGGTACGCCTCCTACTGCTGTACTTCGACCGACGGTGGGAAGATCCAGTCCAGGTACTTGTCCCCTACGCGGCCCTGCCGTGCGTCGCCGGCGTGAACGTAGAGACGGTAGCGGAACCGCAGGCGCCCGCCGGCAGGCAGCGTGTAGGAGCCGTCGGCGTTCTTGTCCACGAAAAACGAGAGGCCAAACGGATTGGCGGTCATCAGCCCGTAGTTGCGCACGTGCCAGTAGGTGGGATGACGCAGGTTGGACGGATGGTCGAAGGCGGCGATGCCCACGCGGTCGCCCTCCAGCACGCCGGAGTAGTCGCACCAGGGCGCACGTTTGCCCCACGTCTCGCCCTCGTTGACTCCCCCGTAGCCGTTCTCGATGCGGCCGGTGTGGTTGACCTCCAGCGGTGTGGCGACGCGGACGCTGCAGATGCCGCCCTCCTTGGTATCGCCGAAGCGCACCTCCCCCTCGCTGGCGTAGAGGGTCACCTCCATGTCCAGCAGGCGGAAACTGGGGGGTGTGCGATAGAAGCGGTATTCGAGCCGGTCCTGCATCAGGCGGTTGCCCCCGCCGTCGAGCCAGTCGTTCAGGGCCACCAGCCGGCCAAAGATCGGCCCGCTGTCGGCGGCTTCGAAGTAGCGGTGCTCCATGCGGCCCGCGCCCTGCTCCTCGCCCCAGTTGTCCGAACCGTTCACGTCGCCCCAGGCCACGTAGAGTGACCGGTGGTGCACGTGGTCGGTGCTGTCGCCTTCGCGTTCCTCCTGGGGATAGGCTCGTGTGACGCCCAGCCCGAACGGCCCGATCAGGGGATAGAGGCACGGTTTGGGCACCGATTCCCCGTACAGGTAGCGCGTCAGCAGCTCCCCACCTATCCGGACGGTGACCGGCCCGTCGTCCCCCGGCTCGACGCGCACCTGCGGAGTCTGCGACAGGCCGGGCCCCTCACGCAGGACGTATTCCTTCCGCTGGTCCGGGGCGATGGAGTCCACCATCCAGTGAATGGTCGTCCCGCCGGCGGCCGGTTCCATCTGGAAGGCCACAGCCCGGTCGGCGGCTACGTCCACCAGTTCGCAGCTCTCCAGTTCGCTGCTCGACCGGTCCACGGTCACCCTGACAGGGCAGAAGCTGACCGGACGGGGTCGGCCCTGGACTGCAATCCTGACCTCTTCCATGGTGTTACGCTCCGTTTGCGGTGGTCAGTGGGCGCGGCTGAAGACGTCCCTCAGGTACTCGATGCTCTTGCGAGCGATCCGCTCGGGGCCGGGGGAGAAGTCGAATACCTCCACCGACACGTAGCCGTCGTAGCCGATCTCGTAGAGAGCGTTAGCGATGGGCTCGAAGTCGGTTTCTCCGAATCCGGGGCCGCTGCGGTTGGCGTCGTTGGCGTGGAAGTGGCCCAGCAGGTCCGCCGACTCGCGGATGATCTGGGGCGTGGGCTCCTCGTCGGCGGCCATGGCCTTCACGTCCAGCATCATGCGGAAGCCCGGGTGGTCCACCTCCTTGACTAACCGTCGCGCCTGCTCGGCGGTGTGGATGAAGTTGGTTTCCTCCGGGCCGAGGGGTTCGATGCAGACGCACACGTCGCGCAGTTGGGCGTGCTCGCCCAGGTCGCGCGCCGTCTTCACAATGCGCTCCCATACGTCCTGGTAGGACTGGCCGGGCGGAACATTGCGCTGCTTCGGCGAGCCCAGGATCATCACCCGCCCGCCGATGTCCGCGCAGAAATCAATCTCGGCGTGCAGGTAGTCCAACGTCCGCCGGCGCACGTCGGCATCCGGGCTGTTCAGGTGGAGCCCTTCCGGTTTGACCAGCAGCCAGTGCAGCCCGACGACCTCCAGGCCGTGCGCGGCGACGGTGTCCTGAAGCTCCGACCTCTGGCCGGGAGGAATGGTCTGGACCGAGTCGGCCAGCGTGAAAGGGGCGATCTCGACGCCATCGTATCCGGCGTCGGCGGCCAGCGCACAGACACGCTCCAGCTCCCAGCCCTCGCAGAACTCATTGCACATGCCGAACTTCATCGCCTCTCCCTTCGGTAGGGGCGCTCAGTCTTCCGGCTGCGCTTCCCGGCTCTGTTGGATCTCCTCGTCCAGCATCTCCAGAAACGGGCCGAACAGCTCGCGGTTGCCCGAGTTCAGCGCGACGAGCTGGCGGTGCAGATCCCGGATTCTCTCCAGGCGCTGATACTGCGTCCTGGGCAGGTCAACGAAATCCATCTCCCGCAGGTGCAGTTGCTCGGGCAGGTCCACCGGCTCCTCGCGCAGGTTGACCAGCAGCATAAGGCCGACGCGTCGAAGCTGCCGCTCGGCCCGCTGGTCCGCGTTCAGAATCACCACGTGCTTGCCCCGGCGATGGGGCAGGGCGGTGGCGGCCTCCGCGATAACGCCCAGGAACGTGCTGTCCATCCCCGGGCAGTCGGCCAGGTCGAACACCGCGCAGTTGCAGCCGGCCCGGAACATGGCCTCCAGGAAATCGGGGATGCCCAGGCTGTTGCGTTGCGTGGCGTAGCCGAAAGGCTTCACGTAGACCTTCTTGCCCAGGACGGCTACTTCCACGTGGTCTTCAGCATCGTCTGCCATACGAGTCCTCGAACTCCTCGGCGCGCTAACGGGTGCTCCTGGCGCCGCTGGCGGCGCCGCAGCAGTGCTTGTACTTTCGCCCGCTGCCGCAGGGGCAGGGGTCATTGCGCCCCACGCCTGCCGCAGCCCGCGGGGAAGGCCGGCTCGGCGCGGGGGGCCGCTCTCGGCCGGGCTCGGATTGCTGCTGAGCGTTTACTTCGCGGGCAATCTGGTTCAGAAAGGCATGGAGCCCGGGCGGATCCGGTTCGCGCTGGATCTGCCGCAGCCGGGGGAAGACGTGCCCGAAGATGCGCTTCTTCGCCTCGCACAGATAGGGCACCCCGTCGCGCCCGATCCCCAGCTTCTCCCTGTGGCGGAAGCATCCGCCGTGGCACAGTTCGAGCCATTCGCAGCCGCGACAGGCCTCCGGCACGTGTTCTGCCCGCCGGACGAACTGCCGGAACGCGGGCTCGCGCAGCATCTGCTCGATGGTCTTGTCCCGCACGTTGCCCATGCGGTACTGGTCCTGCACGTAGAAGTCGCAGGGGTAGACGTCCCCGTTCCACTCGACGGTGACCAGGTTCGAGCAGTCCTCCCGGTATTCGCAGCACTCCGGCGGCAGGCCGAAGTGCAGGTGCAGCCAGTTGTCAATGCGGCGCACGTAGTAGGACGGATCGTCGTTCTCCACCCAGGCGTCGAACAGGGCGATCATGAAGTCGGCGTATTCGGCGGCGCTGATGCTGTGGTCGGAGACCTGGCCGCCGGCAGCGGCGCGGTGCCCCGGGGCGCCATCACCGGGCGGCTCGGTGCAGGGGATGAACTGGGAGAAGTGGAAGCCGTTATCCAGCAGAAACTGGAAGACCTCGCGCGGGTGCTCCACGTTCGCCCGGCTGACAACCACCAGGATGTTGTACTCTGCGCCGTGCTCCCGGAGCATCTCGATGGCCCGCATGGTTCGCTGGTGGGCGGGCTGCCCGTTGCGGAACTTCCGGTTCACATTCATCCCGGGAGGCCCATCCACGCTGACGCCCACCAGGAAGTGGTTCTCGGCCAGGAAGCGGCACCATTCCTCGTCCAGCAAAACGCCGTTGGTCTGCAGGCTGTTCCCCCAGCAGTCGCCCGAGCGGGCGTGGCGGGTTTCTATCTCGATGGCCCGTCGGAAGAAGTCCAGCCCCATCAGCGTGGGCTCGCCGCCCTGCCAGCCCACCTTTATCTCGGCGGGCTCCAGGGCGCGGTACTGCTCGCAGACGGCCTCGAAGACCTCCGGTTCCATCCGCGGGTGTGCGGAGTCGGGGTAGAGGTGCTCGACCGGTCGGTAATAGCAGTAGTCGCAGGCCATGTTGCAGTCATGGCTTGCCGGCTTGATCAGGATTCCCAGGTTGGGCTTACGCATGGTCGTCAATCACTGCTGACCGGGGCTTGGCACCGAGCGACGCCGCCTCTGGCGGCCATTATACCAGCACCCGCGACGTGGTTCACTCGCAGACGGTTCCTTCGGGCGGGCGCGCGGACCATCGCCGGACGTTGGCCAACGCGATCACGGCGCGCATCACCACGAGCCCTCCCAGCAGCACCCACACCAGCTCTCCCGGCCCCCAGGTGTCAATTCTTGCGCGCGCCAACGCATATCCCGCCAGACCCACACCTGCCAGCACGATGGCGCCCCACAGCGCTATCAGCGCGGCGCGCCAGTAGAGTGAGCCGCTCCGGGCGAGAAGATGCACCGCCAGAACGACCGCCGAGCCAACGCCCAGCGCAACGGCCGCGGCGACCGTCCCTTCCGGCGCGTGGTAAGCCGCTTCGCGGGCGACAGCCCCGACAGCCTGCATGGCCAGCCCGCGGACGGCTTCTGCAACAAGGGTTGCCTCGGCGGCGTAGGCCGGAATGGTGCGCAGGGCCCCGTGCAGCACCACCGCCGTGGCTACCGCGCAGAGCGCCACGCCCAGCGAGCCGAGAGCGAAGGCCGGGCCGCCACGCGGCGGCGACTGCTCGACGCGGTCAAGCTCCGCCCTGGCGATCACCGCCAGCCGCCACCAGCGCACCCACAGCGCGCCGGCGGCGGACAGCACGCCCACCGCCGGCACCATCAGCAGCGCCGTGGCCAGCGTGCGCGCCCATGGCTGGCCCCAGAAGACGAAGAGGTCCACCAGGCAGCGGCTGATGGCATACGTGGCCAGCAGAGTCCACAGGGCCGCCACCAGTGGATAGGTCGCCATACGCCCGCGCCGGGCTTCGAAGCTCAGGACGCCGGCGACGTAGAGCACCGCGGCGGCGGCCAGAGCGTTGCCCGTCCATTGCACGCTGAGGGCCCCCACCTGAATCCCCAGGCCGAACAGCCTCGGGGCCGCCGCCCGCGCCAGCGCGGCCAGTTGACCGAGCGTGGCGCGCACCAGCGGCTGGCCGCAGAGCACAGCCGCCAGGCCCAGGCCGACGGCGCCGGCAATCACCCCGGTGCGCACAAGGAACACAAGGTGCTCGTCCGGGGCGGTGGAAACTGCCCCGTGCGGCTCTGCACGCGCCGGCGTCGGCACCGTGCCCCGGGCCACGGAGGCCGTTGAAAGCAGCGCTTCCCACACACGGGCCACAGCAGCGCAGGCCAACACGGTTGCCAGCAGCCGGATGGCGAAGCTGTGGCTGATCAGCCGCGCCAGACCTGTGACCACCGATTGAGGCCGGGGGAAGAAAAGCCTGGACAGCGACAGCAGGACCAACAGGCTGACCGCCGCCATTGGCACGGACCACAGCGCGACCATAGCCCACAGGGCAGGACGGATTCGCGCAGCCGCAAGCGCGTGGACTATCAGCACAATGCCCAGCGCGGCTGCCAGTAGGGCGGGCGGCAGGGCTACGGGGGAGAGGTCCCACAGCCAGTTGGCGGCCTGGGTACCCGCCGCCAGGGCCACGGCGTCGCTCAGAAAGGCGCCGACGGTGCCCAGGGCGTCCCGCATGCCCGCCGCCAGCGGAGGGGCTCCGGCGGCAAGAACCAGTGCCACCCAGGCCGCCATCACGCCCGCCAGCAGTCCCGCCCTGGCCAGGGACTCGGCGTCGGCATGTGCGGTTGCCGCCGGCCGGTTTCGTCGGGCCCGGTGTCGGCGCAGCAGCAGCCCCGCCGTGGCAAACAGGAGGCCGGCCACGATGGTGCACCACAGGAACACGGTCAGGGAAACCCAGAGGGTTCCGCGGGGGCCGGCCATGCCCACCAGTGCGGGCAGAGAAGCCATGGCCCCCACCACCAGGGCCGCCGCCGGCAGAAACGTCCACCGGCTCAGCCAGTCGCCCCGGGTCAGGCCCATCCAGGCCCCCAACATGCCGGCCAGCACGCCGGTGGATACCAGCAGCAGTTCCAGTCCGCCCTCCACGAAGCGGGCCGGCAGCCAGACCACCAGACACGCCGCGCCCCCAAGCAGCACCAGCACCCACAGCAGGCGCACCGCCTCCAGGCAGTCGGCGGGCAGAGACTTGCGCTGTTGCCACGCGATGGCCATGCCCACCAGCAGCGTCGGCAGCAGGGCGACGGACTCCCACACGGCAGCGTTCTGCCAGAGGTCGCGAAACGCCCCGCCGGGCGGGGCCTGCTGGCCCACGCGCCATGCGACGAAGGCCACTGCCGCCCCCGTCAGCACGGTCCACACCAGCCCTATGCCCAACCGCCGGCCCAGGCCGTGTCCGCCGCGCACGAGCCACTCCCAGGAGATCGTGAACCCGGCCGCGCACAGGACCACGGCCACCAGCCCCGCCTGGTAGGCGGCCGAGGAGTCGTGCACCGCCTCAAGCCGCTGTGGCACGAGCATCCGGCCATGGACGGGTTGCATCAGCAGCAGCATCAGGAAGACAACAGCCGCCACGACTGCCGTCCTGGCGGCCCAGCCCACTCCTCTGAGGGTCTGTACGAAGACGATGCACCCGCCCAGCCCGAGCAGTCCAAACACGAAGAAGCCCGTCAGTACGCTGTGGGCCGGCGCGCCATAGACGAAGCGAATCGCCGCGCGCAGCACGGTGGACTGCACGGCGAGCGCAGCCGCTGCCAGGCCGGCCACGCCGAAGGCCCAGCGACAGGCGCTGCCCGCAGGAGTGCCCGCCACTACGCTACGCCGCAGGATCAGGATGATCACGGCGCAGTCGAACGTCAGCAGCGCGCTGCGCCAGTCCACCGGCCGCGTGCCGGCTGCCACGGCGAGCACCAGCGCGCCTACCGCCAGAGCGCCGGCGCCCGTGCCGCTGAACAGAAGCCAGCGCGCCAACCAACGTGAGGCCGCCGAGCGGGCGGAGGGAGTCAGGGGAAGGGTCAGGGGCTGGTCCAGCGTCTCTTCGCCCGGCAGGTGGCGGGGCCGGTCCGGCGGCGATGGGATGGCTCCCGGCAGGTCATCGGTGGGCGGCTCGGTGGGCGGGTGGGCTGCGTCCAAGTGGCCGTCCATGGTCGGCTCCTGGCAGCCTGATGGGCAACCGCAGCCGGCCGCACTCGCGGCCGCCGGGCCGCAGGTCGGGCGCTTAGAAACTATCTCAAAACCCGGGTCTACTGCGGGCGGCTGCGAAACCCGATGGCTGCGTTGTCGGCACGAAACGTCCTCATCGTGGCATTTAGCCTCGCCTCCGGGTCCCGCGCTTGCGGGGCGCCGCGCTTGCCCCTCGGGGTAGGTCCGGCGTCTCGCCGGACAGGGGTCCCACCGTACGATCTGGGGAGCCCGGCCTTGCCCTCGGTCCGGGCACTTGAGCCGGCGCGCCTTCAGCG
>JAWOCH010000014.1:0-3995 GCA_046483865.1 Candidatus Brocadiia bacterium
CCTTGCGCACGCCCAACGCCCGGTACAGGTCGCGGACGGGGAACGTGTCAACGCCTGCCCCTTTGATCCATCCCAACGCGCGCCCCGCCATGCGGGCCTCGGGGCTTCCACCGTATGCTCCCTGCACACGCTCCGCGTGGGCTGCATAGAACTCCCCCAGGGCAAGTGCCGCCCCCATGGTGTCTGCCTCGACCGGCGCCCGCCACGGCGCGAACTCGGCGGGGCGGTGGCCCAGATGCAGGCCGCCGGCGATCCGCGCGACAGCCCCAGGCAGTTTGCCCGCCCATCCCGTCATGTGCTCGTATCGGCCGCCTGGCCCAAGCTCCGGCTCAAGCCGCCGCATAAACTCCTTGAGCAACGCTTGCGCTTCATCGGTCAGCGTCAGGCACTCGGACTCGTCCCGTTCGCCTTCCGTCCGGGTCGGACCCAGCAGACGACGGACGGCGTCTTCGTAAGCACGCTCTACGTAATCGGGGACGGAGGGCGGGGCCACCTCTCGGTTTCCCAGCGGATTCGGTGGCAGGACGCACAGGAACCGCGCCAGAAGTCCACGGTCGCCAAACTCCCGATGCTGCCATGCCGACTCCAGGACTGATGGCTGGACGCATAGGACCACCGTTAGGGCTGGATGGTCCAGGATGATCGGCGCACGGTCCCGGTTCGCCCGGTCAACGCGGATTGCGTCCCCGGCATGGCCCTTCAGAAACACCTCCATATTGCTTCTGCCGGTCCGGGAGTAACGCCCGGCCAGAATGGCGGTCAACTCCCCGCCTTCGGCGGAGAGGACGCCCAGGCGACCTCCCTGTTCTGCCAGTAGGCGTGCCACGCCTTCGGGGGTCGCGTCTCCCGTGAAGAGGCGCGGAAAGGCGGGAACAGACTTCGTGCCGAGTTCCACAGCCAGGCTCACGGCATCTCGCTCGGCCTGCTGATCGCCGTCAGCCGCCTTCTTCTTGAGCTTCGCAAGCCGCTTTTCAAGGATGGCACGTTCCGTCTTGGCCTTCCCTATTTCAGGAGTTAGGCGCTTGCGTTCTGCCCGCTCCCATTCTACGAGTGGCCCCGTCATGGCGCGGAAGACGGCGCTCTTGCGGCAACCCGGGGGGAGGGCGACGGCCATGAACAGATTGAGCGGCTCGCGCCAACCGGGCAATGGCTCCACTTCCACCTTACCCGCCCCGGCAAGGGCCAGGATGCCCAGACCCACGGTCCCGGCCAGCTCAGGCGGCGTCTGTGTGGCCTCGGCCACAGCCGACACCATGTTCCCAAACCATCTGGGAAGCACCTCGACCGGGAAGCGTGGCGGATCGCCCATGTCTCCCCTGAGTGGCACAAGCACCGGCCATTCCTCGCCGTCCCACACAGGCGCGGCCTCAGCCATTTCGGTCAGGGCCTGCGCCGGGGCCGTGGACGAGCGGCTGTCCAGCCACTCAAGCCAGTCGGACACGTCCTTACCCTCGAACCCTTCCACCCGCCCGAGGTCAACGATCCGCACATCCGCCGCCTTACCGTGCAGGCGTGCGGCCACGTCCTGCGCATGGCGGCCCCCGGGCCTGTCGCGGTCGGGGACGATCGCCACGCGGCGGCCATGCAGGGCCGAATCATCGGAGAGATGGCCCCAACTATTTGCGCCGCCGGGATTGGTCGTGGCAATCAAGCCGATTTCGGCCAGTGCGTCCGCGTCCTTTTCCCCCTCGACGACGAAGACCCACGCAGACGGATCGGCGGCGAGCAGATCCGGCAGGTGATACAGCACTCGCGGCGTCCCATCCACATACCACGTCCAGTTGCCGTTGCCATCGGGCCGCCGCTGGCGGAAGCCCTTTGGCTCTAACCGGACGACCTGGAAGAGCAGGTTGCCCTGGCCGTCCGTGTAGTCGTACTCCGCCACGATCCGGCCGGGCCAGCCCGCGTTCTTCGCGGCATTCCGCACCGAGTGGCGGGTTCCCGGAGGCGAATCCCATCGACTTCGGCTGTCCGTGAACAGGTCCGATTTCGAGAGGCCGACAGCAGAGAGCACATCGGCCATTGCGCAGCCGGCGTGGCACTTGACCAGCGCCCGGCCGTCCCTGCCCCGACCAACACTCAGGCTCGGGTTATGGTCTTCATGGGCTGGACAGCGGGCCGTCCACTGGTTGGGGCCCGCCTTCTTCACTCCGTCCAGACGGGAGATCAGCCTGTGGATTGGATCATCGTGCATGGCCAGCCCCCCTTCGCTCACAGCGGGGGCAGCCGTCTGCAATCCATTGCTCGATGACTTGACGCGGCCAGCGCACCAACGCTCCAAGCTTGACCGGACGCGGCATCCGCCCTGAATCCGCCAGGCGATACACGGTCCTCGTCGAGCAGTTCAGCGCCTTTGCCACATCCTGAACCTTCATCATAGCGGCACGTTCGCGGGTCGCCGCCTCCCCCGCCCCGGTCTTCGCCCCGGTGGTGGCGTCTGTTAGATGGGACATCGAACAGCCTCCCGTCTGTAGTCGCTAGGGCTTGCCAGTTGCTCTGTGCAACTACCCGGACAAGCCTCTGTAAGACCACAGACCGGATGGGCGGATGGGGCGGATTCTCGGAGGTCTCGACGAGGCAGAAGCGCGGCAGAAGCAGTCAGACGCCGTCATAAGCGGGCAGGGCCATTTGCAGAAAAACACGGGCGGATGGGGACGGACGTCCGCTTTCGTCCGCTTTCTGATCAGAAGGAACCTACCTACCACTTGCTGTCCTGGTCGGGCCGTTCGACATCCTTGCTGAGTACCACCGGACCCCCGCGTGACCGGCCGTAACGGGGCAGGTTCTTCTGTGCGCCGAACTCCTTGCGCGCCCCTCGAAGATAACGCGCCCAGGTAGCAAACTTCGGCAGGACTCTAATGTCCTCTCTATGCACCAGAAGCCAGTTGTAGACCTCGCGATCGGTTGACGTGCCATCGAAACCGCCTCGTTGCACAGCGCGCATGTATTGGATCCACGCCCGGCAGTAACGTGGGGCCAGTGGTCGCCTGAGCTTGCTCTCCGTCGCTGTGGACGGCATTCCATGCTGGGTTGCAGTCGCATCCGCGCTGGTCGTTGAGACACCGACTTTCCTCTGAATCCTCTCCAGCCATGCGGGAAGCCGCTGGAGCGCTCCCGGGCTGAGTGTGGACAAGTTGCCGCAGATGATGTGCCACATCGAGTGCGCGGCCCAGTCGAGGATCTGCGGGTCCTCTTCACCGCAAACCGCCTGTGCCTCAGTGTCCCATTCGGGGGGAGCCGCTTGCCCGATGCGCCCCACGTGCGGGCCCTCGTCGTGGAGAGCTCCGAGCACAACACACGCTTCGGTCAGGCTGTCTGGCCCATATTCCATCAGCGCAGCGATCTTGGCCAGAGGCCCGACAGAGCCAAACCGCGTTGGTCGGCCGGCATCAAGCCGGGGACCGTCAGGTTGGCCGTAGCTGGCCAGGGACTTACACCATGATTCGATGTGCTCTCGGAAGAAGCCTATCGCTCTATCGTCACGCAGTATGTCCGCCAGGGCCGACTGCAAGCTCTTCCGCATGGCTGCAGTTTCGTCTGTGTCGTCCACGCTACAGCTCTCCACTGAATCTTACCGATGAGCGCCGGCAGCTCGTCGCTGCCGACGCGAGACATGAGGGCCATCTCCTTGGTGGTCCCGGCGGACGGTGGCCTGGAGCAGCCGCGCTCCATTCTGCTGGTGAAGGCCCGGCTGACAACCTTGTTGTGGCGATCTCCCCAAGCGTGGACCGAGGGCCAGACCCGACCTTGCCTTCGCGGAGCCGCCGCATTTGTACTCCGAACGTCTCATCTTCTGCCGCGCTCAGTCCCTCGCGATTGGTTCTCCACGACCTTCCGGGGCGCCAAAGCCAGGGATTAGCCGTTTACCTAACGGCAAAACTCTCCGTTCTCAAGGGGAGGCAGTTACTTCGCCAGGACATGGTACCCACCGGCCGGAGGCATGGGTGGCAGGTACACGCGCTTTGGCCGCGCGCGCCCGATGGCCGGTTCGGTCC
>JAWOCH010000064.1:0-2647 GCA_046483865.1 Candidatus Brocadiia bacterium
GTTCAAACTCATCTATGAAGCACTGCGCCGAGGTCTGGAACCTTGCGCCTCCTGGTCCCGGTCCAGATAGTTGGGCATCGATGGGGCCAAGCTCTGAGGTAATCCCCATGATGACCTCGTCAGACGCCAGTGCTATCAATGTAGCGGCGCTCTTCGCGTACTCCGGCACGATAACGCGAAACCGGGAAGCCAACTCGCGGCACATGTACACAACCTTCTCGGCCGCATCAATGCTACCGCCGGGGCTTTGCAGCACAAGATCGATCCCGGAATCACGCTCTACGCGACAGAGCAGATCCGCGAAGGGCTGGACGTCCTCCTCGCCCAGCGAAGAGCGCTCCGAGAACAGATTGGCTTCGTAGACCAGGAGTTCTCTGCCTGTTAGCTCTTCGATGCTCCGGATCACCTCTTGCCGCGCATAGCGGTCACTGTGGGTGGCGCGGTAGAGAGGACTTTGTGGGAAATCGCTCTGCTGCGGGCAGACTTCCTCGGCGGACGGGTCGTTCATGGGCGAAGGCCGTCGCTTCGCGGCATGGGTGGGAACTCCACGCGGGGCCGGCAAACCCCCGGCTTCTCCGCCTCCGCGCCGCCTGTCTGCCGTTTGTAGTGAGCAAACTGCTCGCGGAACTGCCGAAGGGTCGCAATGGAAGGACCGAGTCTAGTCCTGAGGACCGCCAACTGGTCAAGTACCTGACTGTCTGGGCGCTCTGATCTCACAGTCACTCCCCCGATGTGCTTTGGCTGACTACCGTCGTGTTCGCGACCACCTGAGTATAGAGGCCCCCCATGCTGTTGTCAATCGCGTGTCGGCCTTCGTTCTCTGACATGGAGCGTGAGGCTGGGGCTGCCTAACGCCGCGGCACATACATAGCGGATCAGGACGGTCCCCGCAACGCTCTCGGAACATCGCACGATCTTCCTTGCCGTGGACGCCCAGGTATACGACGCGTTCGTCCCAGTAGAATACCGCGCAGGCACCCAGGAAGGCGCAGACCACAATGGTGCGGACGGAGGGATTCGAACCCTCATGGACGGTTTAGGTCCACCAGGCCCTCAACCTGGCGCGTCTGCCAATTCCGCCACGTCCGCACCGGCGGGCACTGAGCCATTATCAAAGAGGGCTCCCTACCTGTCAAGCTGCCGATGCCTCTCCGTGCCTACTCTTGAACTGCTCTGCGGGGCTCGTACACTGCATGGTGCCCGACACTGGATAACACAAGGAGGGATGGAGATGGACTCATGCAGACCTGGCGCACTCGGACTTCTGGCGGTTCTCGCGCTCGCCGTTGTCCTGGGGGCCGGCGGCACGGCCGCGGCTGCTTCCCCGACCGACCAGCCCACGTTCATCTGGTGGGAGGCCGAGCAGCTCGCCGACACCAACTTGCCGGACCCCGACGCCCCGTTCCCCGGTAACATAAGCCCGGCCGAGCGGGGGAAGCTGTCCGGTGGCCGCTGGCTGATGACCAGCGGGCCGCCCTCGGAGACGCCCTACTTCGTCACCTATCAGGTTGAAGTGCCCCGGGAGGCGACCTACGACTTCTGGGTGCGGAAGTTCTGGAAGCACGGGCCCTTCCGCTGGCGTTTCGACGAAGGCCAGTGGCAGGAATGCGGGCGCCGAATAGCGCTGCACGGCCACACGCACCTGCGGAAGCACATAGGCACGAACTGGGTGTTCCTCGGCAGGTTGCCTCTGGGCAAGGGCGACCACAAGCTGCGCATCGAGATGCTGGAAGAAGAGGGCGGAGGGGCAGTGGACTGCTTCCTGCTGATTGACGGACCCTTCGTGCCTCGGGGCAAGCTGAAGCCGGGGCGGAAGTCGGGGCGCGCCACGCCGGGCTTCTTCCCCTGGGAGCCCGACGCCGACCCGCTGCTGGCCTCCTGCCCCATCGATCTGCGCCGCCTCAACGAAGAGGAGGCCGGCCAGGACGGGTTCGTGAAGCGGCAGGGCGGCGGCTTTGTACTGGGCAGCGGGCGGCCGGTGCGCTTCTGGATGGTCCAGGGCGGCAGCCTGATGGCCATGAAGGACCCCATGGTGGACTACTGGGCGCGGCGACTGGCCAAGTACGGAGTCAACATGGTGCGACTGGGCATGTTGGGAATGTTCAACGACTGGAAGGCCGGCAACGCCGAGGCTTTCCAGCGCAAGCTGGACCGGCTCCATTACGTTGTGTCGGCACTCAAGCGCGAGGGCATCTACGTTTACCTCGGCCACCTGTTCTGGCACACGTCCGTGCAGGTGTCGGAGGAGGACGGGTTTCCCGGCTACGGCGACGGGAAGACGGCCTACTGCCTGCTGTTCTTCGATCCCAAGATGCGGAGCATGTACCTGGAATGGGTGGATGCCCTGGTCAATGCGCCGAACCCCTACACCGGCCTGCCCCTGAGCCGGGACCCGGCGGTGGCCATCATCGAGATCCAGAACGAGAGCAACCTGTTCTGGTGGAGCTTCCGGCCCGAGGCGCTGGTGCCCCAGACGCGCGCTCTGATGGAGCAGCGCTTCGCCGAGTGGGCGGCGGAGAAGTACGGTTCTGTCGGGGAGGCGCTCGAGGCGTGGGGGCCGCAGAAGCCGCCCGTGCAGTTCAGCGAGGTCTCCAAGGACGCTCCTGAGGAGGGCCGGCTCGGGCTCTACCCGATCGGCAACCTGACC
>JAWOCH010000130.1:0-3943 GCA_046483865.1 Candidatus Brocadiia bacterium
CATTCCCGGCCGAGGGCGACCGGGCTACATCCCCGGCCGAGGGCGACCGGGCTACATCCCCGGCCGAGGGCGACCGGGCTACATTCCCGGCCGGGGGCGACCGGGCTACATCCCCGGCCGAGGGCGACCGGGCTACATCCCCGGCCGAGGGCGACCGGGCTACATTCCCGGCCGAGGGCGACCGGGCTACATCCCCGGCCGAGGGCGACCGGGCTACATCTTCTTGTTGTGGCACGGCCGCCCCCGGCCGTGGGTTGTCCGCCTTCACGCTCATCGAGATGCTCGTGGTCATGGGCATCTTCGCCATCATGGCCGCCCTGGCCGCCGCCTCGTGGGTCAGCATGACCCGCCGTGCCAGCCGCGAGGGGGCCGCCGAGCGGGTGATGGACGTGCTGCGGCAGGCCCGCCTGAGCGCCGCCGACACCGGCCGGGGCGCCGTCGTGCGCATTGACCCCGACCGCAACCTGCTCTACGGCCTGTCCAGCCGCATCCGGGGCGCCTGGCACTTCGACGAAGTCGAGGGCAACACCACGCCCGGCGCGCGCTCGATGGACGGCACCTACTACAACCCGCCCGACAGCCCCGTCCAGGGCGCCGTCGGACTATGCCTCGACTTCGACGGCTCCAGCACCTTCGTGGACTGCGGGCGCTTCCCGGTCTACGACCAGACCGACGGCATCCGGCTGGAAGCGTATGTGAGTCCGGAGGGCGCTTCCGCCGGCGATCAGTTGGGCGTTATGGCCAAGTGGTGGGAAGACGCAACAGATGAAGTCGGCTACCGGCTCTACCTGCATTGCGAAGATGGGGCCGACCGCGGGCTGTACAGCATTCGGGGGGACGTCGTTACCGAGGATGCGACGGTGAGCCTCGACTCCAGCCCCGTCCAGATGCCGGGTTACCAGTGGGGGCAGGTAGCGATGGAGTGCGACGCTTCAGAGGCGCGCCTGCTCTACAACGGCATCGTGATGGACACGGCCGTCCAGACGGCCCTCATAGAACCCGCCCGCGGACAGCGGCTGCTCATTGGCGCCGTCGGGCCGTATGAGCCCGGCACGACGCCGCCGACGGACTACTTCAACGGCCGCATTGACGAGCCGCGGCTGCTGTCGGTCGCCGGCGGGCAGCGCATCGCCCTGCCGGACCGCGTCCGCCTGTCCCCGTCGGACCGGCTGATACACTTCGACGAGCAGGGCAACCTGGACCTGAACTACCACAGCCGCGACGTCTACGTGGCCCTCGGCGACCCCTACCAGGCGGCCATACTGGACGAGAACCTGACCAGCGGCGAAACCGACGTCACCGTGCGCCCGCGCAACCCCTTCCCACCGGCCGGCGGCATCGTCATGGTGGGAGACGTCGCGGCGGAGACGCAGATGGAGGTGATGACCTACGACACCGGCGCCGGGATGGACCTGACCGGCGTCGAGCGCGGCCAGTACGGCACCAGGGCGCGCGGCCACAGCGAGGGTGAGGACGTCTACTTTACCCGCGCGGTGCGGCTGGGCCACACCGGTCTGGTCAGCAAGGAAGGCAACTGGTAGACGACCACCAGGATTCACCACGGAGACACGGAGGACACGGAGAACGGCGGTGAGGATGGAACCACGACGACACGACGAGCACCACGCAACGACAGGAGGACGGGTTCTTGTGCAGCCGTCTTTGACATTGCTCAGTCTTACTCCGTGTCCTCCGTGTCTCCGTGGTGAGATTACCCGTTGCGAGAGGAGGCGATCAGGATGAAGGCGGATGACCGCCGGGGAGTGGCGCTGATCATCGCGGTGGCGGTGCTGACGGCCATGTTTCTGATGGCCGTCCCGTTCGCGGTGTTCATGCGCCTGCAGCACAGCGCGGGCACGCAGGCGCTGCACACCGGCCGCGCCCGCCACGGCTACGCCGGCGCCCTCGGCTACGCCCGCAACGTCCTCTACCAGGGGCTGGATGAGTATGAGAACGGGGCCTGGGTGGACACGCCCATGTTCCCGTTCGACGACCCCGACGTGGACACGCCCTGGGAGTTCCGCGTCACGATGCGCACGCGCCTGACCGGCGGGGGCATCGGAACCGGTGCTGCAGATCTGCCCCTGGCCACGGCCCTCGGCTTTCCCAACGACGGGGACGATACGACGGTGGACGGCTACGTGCGCGTGGGCGAGGAGTGGATGGCCTACTCGCACATACGGGAGTTGGATCCCTCCGCCGCCGACTTCCCGGCGGGCACGCTCGAAGTGGCGCAGCACCACCGCGGGCTGCTCGGCACGGAGGAAATCGCACACAACGGGGGGGAGCTGGTCAGCGTCTTCCCGGACCTGGAGATGTGGCAACTGGACGTGCAGGACCAGCAGGCGCTCATCAACGTCAACACCGCCCCCTACCAGGTCATCGTCAACCTGCTCGGGTACCTGGGCATCGGTGACGGCTCCCCGCCGCCGGCACCGGGCGACGGGACTTTCCCGGGCGACCGGCAGGCCGGCCTGGCCGCCGCCATCTCCTCCTACCGGCTCTACTACTCCTATTGGGAGAACGATGACGACGGAGACGGAATCGAGACACCGTCCGAGGACAACATAACGGACGGCACGTACACGCGGTTCCAGAACCTGCAGGCAATCCGGAACGTCTCGAAGGCGCCCTGGCTCGGAGGCACCGGCACGGCCACACTCAGCGCCGAAGAATTCGACCTGCTGCGGCCCTACCTCACCGTGCACTCCGAGATACCGGGGCATACCTGGTGGAGTCCGACTGGCTCCAATCTGGCAGGCAACCTGAATGGGGCGTCTGCGAACACCCAATACTGGGCTATCCAGGTGACCGACGCCAGCCGGATACCGTTGGGCAGCATCGCTCGGCTGTACGATTCCGATTACGACCGCCCGCCGGTGCGCATGGTCAACTCGGTGACCAGCGACGTTACACTGGGCGCTGCTTTGAACGCCACAGACGAAGGGTGGGTGCCAGTCAGCGGGGATCTGTCCCACTTCTCGCTTCTCGCCAGCACCACCAGCCCGGCCACAACTCCTCACACGCCGGGCTATCTGTACATCGAAGACGACCCCGCCGTGCCAGGTGATGACAGCGAGTGGATCGCTTGCAGCGATGTGGATAAGACAGTAGGCAGCGAACGCATCTACATCAGCGAGCGCGCTGTCTGGGGGCCGAGCGCCGCCCATGCCGCTGGATTGACCATGCAGGGCAACACAATCGGCTGGCGCTACGATGATGGCACGGGCGGCAACAGCAACGAGAGTACGAACGCGACCAGCTACACACCGCCCGTGGGCGAGACTATAGACGAGGGACCCGTGCAACTCGAGCGCCGCCACGCGCTGAACGTCAACACGGTGAACGACCCGATCATCCTCCAGGCGCTGCTGTACGGCGTCGCCGATGAGGTGGGAGGGACAGTGTATGACATCTCCGCGGACGAGGCAGAGGATCTGGCGCTCTCGCTGCTTGCATTCAGGGCCGACGGCACAGCGCCCTCGTTGTCGCCCCCTGAGCCGCCCTACGAGTTCTTCGACGGAGACGAGATCTGGTTTGACCCGGGCGAATCCGACTGGTCGAACCACCCCGGCGCTGGCAGCGGATCGGACGCGGACCTTCAGGACTTCTTCGACGCAAAGTGTGTAGATGCGGGGATAATCGGGTCCGAAGAGGCCGACATTCTTATCCGCAACTTCAAGCACATCGAGGACCTCCAGGCAGACGGTGCTGACTGGCCGGAGGTCTCCACCTGCCCGCTGCGGTTCAACAGCGGCAACCTGACGGGCCTGGCCTCGATGGGCATGGCGGACGACCGGGCGCAGACGCCCGTCGCTCAGTATCCCCGCCTCGCGCAGGAGCGCGTCTACGACACCGTGCCGCCATTGGAGGGCCTCTACTGGACCATCCGCAGCCAGAAGGAGTTCCTGACCACCGCGGGCACCACCCGGGGCGAGCTGAT
>JAWOCH010000180.1:0-3068 GCA_046483865.1 Candidatus Brocadiia bacterium
GAACGAGAGCGAGGACGAGGACGATTGAGCCTTGTTGTCCGCCTGCGTGTCTCAGTGGTTGCCTCTGCGCTCTCTGCGTCCTCTGCGGTGAGAACGGCCCGTTTTCGTTGGACGCCCCCCGCGCCGCCCACTATTCTGTGGGCAACACTCACTGCATCGGAGGTCACCTGGCATGAAACTCGGACTCGTCACGTATCAGCTCGCGCAGGACTGGGACCTGGACAGGATACTCGAGATGTGCCCCGCGCACGGCTTCGAAGGCGTCGAGTTGCGCGCGACCCACGCCCACGGCGTCGAGGTGGACCTCAGCGCCGAAGAGCGCGCGGAAGTCCGCAAACGCTTCGAGGACAGCCCTCTGGCGCTGGTCCAGCTTGGCAGCGCTTTCGAGTACCACTCCGACGACCCGGACGAGTTGCGCCGCAACATCGAGGGCACCAAGGAGTACGCTCAGCTCGCCGCCGACATCGGCGCGCCCGGCATCAAGGTCCGCCCCAACCGCCTCATGGTGGACAAAGGCATCCCCGAGGAGGAGACGCTGAAGCAGATGGGCGAGTCCATCGCCGAATGCGCCGAACACGCCGCCGACCTGGGCGTGGAGATACGCGTCGAGGTCCACGGACACGGCACCCAGAAACCCTCCCGCATTCGCACAATCCTCGATCACGCCGACCACCCCAACGTCTTCGCCAACTGGAACAGCAACGCCGGCGAGGTCGAGGACGGTTCCATCCGGGCGAACTTCGACCTGCTGGCCCCCGACATCGCCCACGTGCACATGCGCGACCTCTGCGCCGACGATTACCCGTGGCTCGACCTGCTGCGGCTGCTGCGCGGCATCGACTACGAGGGCTACTGCTGCGCCGAAATCCCGGCCAGCGAGCAGCCCGGCCGCATCATGGACTACTACCGCACGGTCTGGGACGCCTACCACCACATCCTGGACATGGAGCAGGCCTGAGTGGACGTCGGGATGCCTAAACGCGACGTTGTCCGCACCGCCCTCGAGGGTGAACCGCCGCCTTACGTCCCCTGGTCCTTCGGTTTCACCGCCGAGGCGCGGGACAAACTGCGGGCGCATTACGGCACCGGCGACCTGTCAGGACTCTTCGACAACCACCTGCTCTGGCTCGGCGCGCCGGAGGGCTTCTACACCGACATCGGCGAGGACCGCGTGCGCGACGTGTGGGGGGTGGTCTGGGACCGCAGCATCGACAAGGACATCGGCACCCCCGCCAACCGCGTGATAAAGGAGCCGTCCCTGGATGGCGTAGAGTTCCCCGACCCGCTCGACGAGCGCTTTTTCGCCGGCATGGAAGAGCGCATCGAGGCCAACGCGGACCTCTTCCGCGTCTATCCCATCGGCTTCTCGCTCTACGAGCGGGCGTGGACGCTGCGCGGCATGGAGCGGCTGATGATGGACTTCCACGACCATCCGGATTTCGTGCGCGTCCTGCTGGGCGCCATCGCCGACTTCAACGTCGCGCAGGCCCGCGAGGCCATGACCTACGACATCGACGCGGTTTACTTCGGCGACGACTGGGGCCAGCAGCAGGGCCTCCAGATGGGACCGCGCATCTGGCAGGAGTTCCTCCGGCCGCCGCTGGAGCGCATGTACGGCGCGGTGTGGGACGCCGGCAAATATGTCTTCATCCACTCCTGCGGCGACGTGGACGAGCTGTTCGACCACCTCATCGAGATGGGCGTCAACTGCTTCAACCCCTTCCAGCCGGAGGTCATGGACGTGGACGCCCTGATGCGCCGCTACCGCGGCCGGCTGGCCTTCCACGGCGGCCTCTCCACTCAACGGACGCTGCCCTACGGCACGCCGGAGGACGTTCTGGCGGAGACGCGCCATCTGCTGGAGCTGGGTCGGGACGGCGGCTACATCTTCGCCCCCGCCCACGCGGTCGAGGGCGACGTGCCGCTGGAGAACATGCTGACCTTCATCGACGAAGTGCAGAGCCAGTTGGATTAGGAAGTCCCGCGCAAGTTCGTTGTTGTTCTGATCCCCGGAAACCGAATTGACCACGAAGTGCACGAAGAGCACGAAGACGTCAGAAAAGGAAAGAGAAGGAGAGACGGAGCTTATACCCTCTTTGCCTTTCTTCGTGTTCTTCGTGAACTTCGTGGTGAAAGAGCGGAACGGATTAGCCGGAGGACGCCATGCCGCGCCCGAACATCCTGCTGATAACCACCGACGAGCAGAACGCCCGCGTCGCCGGTTACGCCGGCGACCCCACCGTCCGCACGCCGAACATCGACCGACTGGCGCGCGAAGGGATGGTGTTCAACCGCGCCTACACCACGCAGCCCCTTTGCACGCCCGCCCGCGCGTCGGTCTGGACGGGCCAGCACGTCACCCGCCACGGCGTCAACGGCAACATCTTCACCGGGCGCAAGGAGGGCGTCCGGGCCGGCACCGTCACCTTCCCCAACCTGCTGCGGCGCGCCGGCTACGAGACCGCCCTCATCGGCAAGCGCCACCTGGGATTCGAGAACGAAGCCGATATCGCGCTCGACTACCAGGACCTGGCCGAGAGCAAGTTCGACTTCAACCCCGCCCACCGCACCGACCACTACCGCCACTGGCTGGCCGAGCAGGGGCACCCGAAGGAGGAGATCGAGACGTGGGTCCGGGAGGACATGCACGAGGAATACGTGCGGAACAAGGGCGCCATCCGGCACCCGCTCGACGAGGACCTCTACATCGACAGCTACATCGGCCGGCGGTCGGTCGAGTACCTGCGTGACCGCGGCGACAAACCCTTCTTCCTCTGGACCTCCTTCTGCGCCCCGCACCACCCCTACGACCCGCCCGCGCGCTACGACGAGATGTACGATCCCGACGACGTGGTGCTGCCGGAGCGGCCCGAGGACGAACTCGACGGCAAGCCCCTGCGGCACCGCATCTGGGCGGTGCACTGCGCGCGCAACATACCTCTGCCGCACGGCTGGGGCGCGCCCGATGATGAGGTGCGCGCGATGATGGACAACCCCGACCTCTGTCCGGACACGGCCGAGATCGCCGGGATGCTCCCCGAGGACGTCCAGCGCCTCATGATCGCTCG
>JAWOCH010000293.1:0-15817 GCA_046483865.1 Candidatus Brocadiia bacterium
CTATTCCAAGGAGCTTGACATGGACCTCAAGGAAGCTCAGCTTGACAACCTCGGCCTAGCCAAGAAGGGAACCCGACGCAGAAGCATCGTTGGGACGGGCGCCATACCGCGCGAGTCCCCGCACGAAGGTCCGTTTGCCGATGAGGCGCAGTTAGTGGATCTGATCGCACACTACGGGCAAGGTGGCGGCGGGTTCTCGAGCGGGAAGAAAGCCGACCTGGGGGCTACCTCGCGCAGGCTGGAGGAACTCGGCTACGTCTGAGCCCGAGCCGCCTGTGGCGGCCGCCTCCGGAACGCGCCCGTTCCTGGAGGGCCGCGCCCCGCCGGGAAAAGCGGACGCGCAGAAGCGCGTCCCTCCAGCGGCACGTTACGGAGCCCGTCCGCCGGGGGGATACGGTGCCTGGAGGGCCACGCTTCTGCGTGGCCGTCCCCCTCCGTCAGGTAGGCGCGGCGTCCCGCCGCGCCTGGTCCGGCGAGCCTACTGCGCCAAGGCTTCGAAGCCCGAGGGACGCCGGACCTACCCGGTGTCTGCGGCACAAGCGGAAGCGCGGAAGCGCGTCCCTCCAGCGGCACGTTACGGAGCCCGTCCGCCGGGGGGATACGGTCCTTGGAGGGCCACGCTTCTGCGTGGCCGGTCGTTCGGAACACAAAGAAAGCGGACACGCGCTCAGACGCCGAGCACCCCCGCGATGCTCCCGCCCAGGACCAGGGCGCGGGCGTCTTCGTCCAGGTCCCGCAGCAGCGCGCGATAGCGGGCCAGCTCCACGTGCATGAGACCGAACGGGGCGTCGCTGCCGAAGGAGACTCGCTCCGGGCCGAGCCGTTCGATGGCGCGGAGGATGGACTTCGACTTCGCCGCGCTGCCTATCAGGTGCAGGTTCCGGTGCCGCTCGGCGAACTCAATGGCCGCCGCGTGCAGGTGCGGCACGCCCACGCCGCCCATGTGCGCCATCAGGATGGGCGTGTCGGGGAAGCGCGCGGCGATCTTCGCCACGCGGAAGGGATGGGTCTTCTCGGGGGCGTCGGCGCCCACGTGGAAGGCCAGAACCGCCCCGGCCTCCGCTATGCGCTTGATGACCGGCAGGCTGAGCCGCTCGTCGTCTATGAAGTAACCGTCCTGCGCGCCGTTGAGCTTGACGCCGGGGAAGCCGTAGTCCTCCAGGCAGCGGCGCGTTTCCTCAATGGCCTCCCGGACGCCGAGCCGGGGGTTTGCCCAGCCGAAGCCGATTATCCGGTCGGGGTGCGCCTGCTGCGCCTCGTGGACGGCGCGGTTGTGCTCGCTCAGGTGGCGGGTGTAGGGTGGTTTGAGCCAGCAGAGCGCCCGGTCCACGCCGCAGTCGTCCATGATGCGCAGCAGGTCGCCCGCCGTGATGGCCAGCTCGTCCCGCTCGGGCGATATGTGGCAGTCCGCGTCAATGATCATGCTCTGGCTCCCGTCAGAGGAAAGCGGCTGAGCAGGCAGTATAGACGCGGCTCGCCGTGCCCGCAAGGAATGCCCCGGCGTTTCGGGGTCGTTCCGTCATCTCAGCCAGACGGCCCGAACTGCCGTATCGCCGCCCGAGAGGCCGTTCTGTCAAATGTGGCACGGCCGCCCCCGGCCGTGTTCCGTGTCCCTGCCCCGGCCGGGGGCGGCCCTTCGACAGGCTCAAGGCCCTGAGCAAAGCCGAAGGGCCGGGCGACATGTTCCGCGTGCTCACACGTGCCCCCGCAAGACTCGCCTCTGCGGTTGCCTTCGCGCCCTGCCGCCGGATACTGTGTGTGTACTCCCCCTGAGACTGCAGGAGGGCACTGGCAGGTGAGTTACCGGATAGGAATGGACGCGTTGCGCCTTCGGGAGACGCCTCGGCCGGGCCACACCGAGTATTGCAGCAACGACGCGCTGGTCCGAGCGGTCACCGGACGCGACCCTCTGCGGGACGAGACGGCGTGGCGGGAGTTTCACGACGCCTGGGAGCTGGACTTCCTGTGGCATGTCAACGACGGGCCCGTCCCGTGGCCGGAGCGCGGACGCACCACCGACATGGGCCACGCGGAGTTCCTGGAGGGCGGACGCGACAAGCGCCCGGCCGTTGCCTGCCCCTTCGAATCGGTGGCGGAAGTCTGGGCCTTCGACGCGGTCGAGGAGTACGGATTGCCCGACTCCGACGAGCTCGTCGCATGTTACGAGCGGTGGCATCGGGACAACCAGGCCGCCAACCCCGAGCAGGTCTGGCCCGCCGGCTACTACAAGACCATCGTTTCCGGGGCCATCGAGGCGTTCGGGTGGGACATGCTCCTGAGCGCCGCCGCAGACCGGGGCCGCTTCGAGCGCGTGCTGGACAGCTTCTACCGGCTAACCATGCACCACTTCCGGGCGTGGGCGCAGACCGACGCGCCCGTGTTCATCTGCCACGATGACATGGTCTGGAGCGAGGGGCCGTTCATGCATCCGGACTTCTACCGCTCGGTCATCTTCCCGCGCTACGCGAAGCTCTGGGAGGTGCTCCACGAGGCGGGCAAGGTGGTGCTCTACTGCTCCGACGGCGACTTCACCATGTTCCTGGACGACCTGGCGGAGGCCGGGGCGGACGGGTTCATCTTCGAGCCGCTGGTTGACCTGCGGGCTGTCGTCGAGCGCTTCGGGCGGACGCACGTCATCATGGGCAGCCTGGTGGACTGCCGCACGCTGACCTTCGGCACGCGCGAGGACATCGCCGCCCAGGTGGACGCCACGCTCGAGCTGGCCGGCGACTGCCCGGGCTTCTTCTTCGCCGTGGGCAACCACATCCCGAGCAACGTGCCCGTGGACAATGCCCTGTTCTACTTCGATTACCTGAGCAGCCGCTGGCAACGATGAGCGAAGATCCCAAGCAGCAGGACGGAGCGGACCCGCCGGCCGGCGAGACGCCGCCGAAGGCGGCCTGGCACACTTTGTCGGCCCGGGAGGCGGCGGAGAAGCTGGAGACCGACCCGTCCGAAGGGCTGAGTGAGAAGGAGGCCCGCCGCCGGCTTAACCGCTGGGGACCGAACCAGTTGCGCCAGGCGCAGCAGATCCGCTGGTGGGAGGTGCTGGTCCGGCAGTTCAAGAGCCTGGTCGTCCTCCTGCTGGTCGCCGCCGCCGTCGTGGCCTTCAGCATGCACGACGTGCTGGAGGGCATCGCCATCGTGGTAGTCATCCTGCTGAACGCCGGCATCGGGTTCTTCACCGAATACCGCGCCAACCGCGCCATGGAGGCCCTGCAGAAGCTGGGCGCCGCCGACGCCGTGCTGCTGCGGGGCGGCGAGCTGCGCACGGTCAACGCCACGGAGATTGTGCCCGGCGACGTGCTGGTGCTGCAGGAGGGCGATTCTGTGCCGGCTGACTCGCGCCTGACCGAGGCGCCCGGCATGCAGGTCGAGGAGGCGTCGCTGACCGGCGAATCAGTGCCCGTGGTCAAGAACACCCGCCCGCTGGATGATCCGGACACGTCCCTGGCCGACCGCACCAACATGGTGTTCAAGGGCACCCACGTGGCCGGCGGCAACGGGCGGGCCATCGTGGTGGCCACGGGCATGGACACCGAGATCGGCCGCGTGAGCGAGCTGGTCACCGCCACCGAGGACGTGGAGACGCCGCTGGAGCAGCGGCTGGCGCGGATGGGCCGGCGGCTGATCGCCTTCTGCCTGGGCGTGGCGGTCATCGTCGCCCTGGCGGGCATCGTGCAGGGCACCGAGATAGGCCTGATGATAGAGGCGGCCATCGCGCTGGCCATAGCCGCCGTGCCGGAGGGGCTGCCCGCCGTGGCCACCATCACCCTGGCCGTCGGTATGCAGCGCATGGCGCAGCGCAACGCGCTGATCCGCCGGCTACCCGCCGTCGAGACGCTGGGGTCGGCCACGTGCGTCTGCACCGACAAGACGGGCACGCTGACCCGCAACGAGATGATGGTCGTCCGCATCGGCCCGGGCGAGCGCGAGATAGAGGTGACCGGCAGCGGGTACGCGCCGGAGGGGGGCTTCAAGGAGGACGGCAGCGCACTCGACGCGGCCGAGGATGTGCAGCTCCGAGCCCTGCTGACCGCCGCCGCCCTGTGCAACAACGCCGGCCTGACGCGCACGGAGGAAGGAGACTGGGAGGTGACCGGCGACCCCACCGAGGCCGCCCTGGTCACCGCCGCCGCCAAGGCGGACCTGTGGCCGGGGGACCTGCGTGAAGAGCACGAAGAGTTGGCCGAGTTCCCGTTCTCCAGCGACGCCATGATGATGGGCACGGTCAACGAACGGCTGGACGAGCGCCTGCGCGAAGGGGAGGGCAGGGCGCTGTGCGTCAAAGGAGCGCCGGGCAAGGTGGCCGAGGCGTGCACCAGGTGGCTGACCGAAGACGGCGTCGAGAGCCTCGACGACCAGCAGCGCGAGCGCATCCTGGAGCGCAACGAGGAGCTGGCCGGCGAGGGGCTGCGGATGCTCGGGGTGGCATTCCGGCCGGTGGACGAGGCGCCAGAGGAAGCAGACAGCGCCTACTCGGAGCTGACCTGGCTCGGGCTGGTGGCCATCGAGGATCCGCCGCGGGACGAGGTGCGCGAGACGGTGGATATCCTCACCGGGGCGGGCATCAAGACGGTCATGATCACCGGCGACCAGCCGGCCACCGCCCGGCGCATTGCTGCCGCGCTGCACGTGGCTCCCGAGGACGCGCCGGTCATCACCGGCCGCCAGCTCACCGACATGACCACCGACGAGCTGGCCGAGCGGATCGAGGAGGTCGAGGTGTTCGCCCGCGTGAGCCCCGAGCAGAAGGTGGACATTCTGGAGGCCCTCCAGCGGCGGGGCGAGATATGCGCCATGCTCGGCGACGGCGTCAACGACGCCGTGGCCCTCAAGCGCGCCGACATCGGCGTGGCGATGGGGATCAAGGGCACCGACGTGGCCAAGGAAACCGCCGACATGGTCCTGCTGGACGACCGCTTCGTGACCGTCGGCAAGGCCGTCCACCAGGGCCGCATCATCTACGACAACATCCGCAAGTTCATCCACTACCTGTTCAGTTGCAACCTGAGCGAGATCCTGACCATGCTGCTGGCTTCGCTGCTGGCCATGGTCCTGCCGTCGGTGCTGAAGGATCCGCTGCCGCTGCTGCCCTTGCAGATCCTGTGGCTGAACCTGATAACGGACGTGTTCCCGGCGCTGGCGCTGGCGATGGAGCCGGGCGAGAAGGACGTGATGAAGCGGCCGCCGCGCGACCCCGACTCAGGCCTGCTGGGCCCGAGGCTGGTCAAGTCCATCGGCGGATACGGCCTGCTGATCACGCTGTCCACGATCACGGCGTTCACGTTCGGCCGCGGCGTGCAGGGCTACATCGGCGGCAACGGCCCGGACCCGGCGATCACCATGAGCTTCCTGACCATCGGGTTCGCCCAGTTGCTGCACGTGTTCAACTCGCGCAAGGAGCACGGGCCGCTGCGGGGCCGGGAGTGGTGGTCGAACCGCTACGTGCTGGGGGCTTTCGTGCTGACCGTGGCGCTGCAACTGGCGGCGGTCTACGCGCCCGGCCTCAACAAGGTGCTGAAGACGGTCCCCCCGACCGGCGTTGACTGGCTGGTCATCGGCTTGTGCTCGGCCATGCCGCTGACGGTGGGGCAGATCCTGCGGCGCATACGGTCGGGGAAGTACGGAGACACGGAGGACACGGAGAAAGACTAAGTCTGAAGTGTGAAGTTGCTCTGTAGAAAGCATGGCTTGTAGCCCAGCCGCCCCCGGCTGGGAAGCGCCACAGGCGAGGGCGCCTGTGCTACATAAGGACTATCCGCAGGGAACGGCTCGGCGATTCGTAGGAGTGAAGCCATGCTTTCTACAGAGCAGTGTGAAGTCTGGAGTCTGAAGTAACGCCCCACCCGTCGGCTGTCCTTGTTGTGGCGTCATGGTTGCCCCAATCGCAGTTGTTCTCCGTGGCCTCCGTGTCTGGCTGGTTTGCTCATTTGCGCCGCCTGGCGACGACGTGCGCGAAGCGGTCGCAGAGGTCTTCTACGTCCTGGCGGCGGGCGAGCGGCTCCAGCCACTCGTCGGGGATGGCTTCCTCGCCGTAGTAAGTCCCTGCTAATGCGCCGGTTACGCAGCCGACCGTGTCGGTGTCGCCCCCCAGGTTGACGGCGGCCAGCAGCGTGCTGCGGAAGCCTCGTGCCCGCAACAGGCTCCACAGGGCGGCCTCCAGCGTCTCGACCACGTAGCCCCCGGAGCGGACCTGGTAGCGGTCCATCCGCTCGATCTGCAGCGACAGAACCGTTTGCAGGTGCTCCCGCTCGGCCTGCCAGGGCTCGTCCCGGTAATAGTCCCTGGCGTAGCGCATCGCCGCGCGGGCCGCCTCGGCGGGCTGGCGGCCCTCCAGCAGGTAGGAGGCGACCAGGCAGTAGATGCCGCAGCACATCTGTGCGCGCGGGTGGCCGTGGGTGATGGCCGAGACCTCGTGGGCGGCGTCCAGCATCGGCCGGCGCTTCGGCGAGAAGTAGAGCGCGATGGGCAGCGTCCGCATCAGCGAGCCGTTGCCGTTTGCCCCCTCGCCGGCCAGACCCGCTTTGAGCGGCGAGACACCCACGGCCATCCGGTACATGGCCGCCGCCGTGGTCGCCCCGTAGCCGACCGTGCGTCCGCGGGGCGTCCACAGGGCCTCCTGCCACCAGGCGAGGAAGGTGCTGCCGACGTGGTCGGGCCGGTAGCCGCCGGTCAGACTGGAAGCCAGGCACAGCAGCAGGGAGCTGTCGTCGGACCACGTGCCGGCGGGCTGGCCGTGCGGGCCGCCGCCGGTCATGGCCTCGACCGGATGCTCGGCGAGCCGGGAGCGCGTCTCCCCCTCGTGTGGCAGCCCGAGCGCGTCGCCCACCACGGCGCCCAGGATGCCCCCGCGGATCTGCTCTCGCAGGCCGGCCATGTGCAGGGGCCTCAGCGCGAGTCCACGTTGATGCTCATCAGGAATTCGGCGTTGTTCTGGGTCTGCTGCAGCTTGTTACGCAGCAGCTCGATGCCCTCGATGGGGTTCATCTCGTTGAGCATGCGGTGCAGCAGTTGGACGCGCCTGAGTTCCTCCGGATCCATCAGGAGCTCCTCCTTGCGCGTGCCGCTCTGGGTGACGTCCAGCGACGGCCAGATGCGGCGATCCGCCAGGGCACGGTCCAGGTGCAGCTCCATGTTGCCGGTGCCCTTGAACTCCTCGTAGATGACCTCATCCATCCGGCTGCCGGTGTCCACCAGGGCGGTGGCGATGATGGTCAGGCTGCCGCCTTCCTCGATGTTGCGGGCGCTGCCGAAGAAGCGCTTGGGCTTCTGGAGCGCGCTGGCCTCCACGCCGCCGCTGAGGATCTTGCCGCTGTGCGGGCTCTCGGTGTTGTGCGCCCGGGCCAGACGGGTGATGCTGTCCAGCAGGATGACCACGTCGTTGCCGAACTCGACCTGCCGACGTGCCTTCTGCAGCACCATCTCGGCCACCTGGATGTGGCGGGTGGCCGGCTCGTCGAACGTCGAGCTGATCACCTCGGCCGCCGGGACGGTCCGGCGCATGTCGGTGACCTCCTCGGGCCGCTCGTCAATCAGTAGGATGATCAGGTCAATGGCGGGGTGGTTCTTGGCCACCGAGTTGCCGATCTTCTGCAGCAGGATGGTCTTGCCCGTCCGGGGGGCGGCCACAATCAGGCCCCTCTGCCCCATGCCGATCGGGGTGACCAGGTCCACGATCCGCATGTCCATTTCCTCCGGCTCGCGCTCGAGCATAAGGCGGTCGGTCGGATGGTAGGGGGTCAGGTCCTCGAAGACGGCCAGGTTGCTGACGGCCTCGGGGTCCTGGAAGTTGACCGCTTCCACCTTCAGCAGTGCGAAGAAGTGCTCCTTGTCCTTCGGGGGGCGTATTTGCCCCATGACCAGGTTGCCTGTGCGCAGCCCGAAACGCCGGATCTGGCTGGGCGAGACGTAGATGTCATCCTGGCTTGGCAGATAGCTGTAGTCAGGCGAGCGCAGGAAGCCGAACCCGTCCGGCAGCACTTCCAGCACGCCTTCGCCGTACATCGCCCCCGTCTTGTTGACCCGCTTCTTGAGCAGGTGGAAGATCAGCTCCTGCTTCTTCATGCCCGAGGTCTTGCTCAGGCCTTCCTCGTGGGCCAGCTCCTGGAGCTGTTTGACGGTCATCTTCTGCAGGTGGGATATGTGCAGCTCATCCGGCATGGTGCCGGTGGCGCTGTGGCCCCCTTTGCCGCCGTTGCCCGAATCCTTCTTGTTCCTGTTACGTGCCACGTTGGCCTCCGATACGATTAGTACAGTCTGTTAGACGGTTATTGGGTGGGATTCGCAGGTTGGTACCCGCCTGAGATGCCGCAAAACTCAGGCCAGAGTTCCTCTATCTGCTCGTCCAGTTCTTCCATGGTGCCGTCGTTCTCGACGACGAAATCCGCCAGCTCCCGCTTGCGCTGCGGGCTGATCTGCACCCGGCTGCGCCTGCGGAACTGGTCATGAGTCATGCCTCGTTGCTTCCGCATGCGCCTGCGGCGAAGCTTCTCCGGCGCGTGCACGAACAGCAGGCCCTGGCACTGCTCCTCGTGCAGGCCCGCCTCCACCAGCAAAGGTGCGTCCAGCACGATCAACGGGACATCGCGGGTCTCCCGCAGTGCGCTGATACGTTCTTTCACCTCGGTGATCACCGGGGGATGGACTATCTGGTTGAGCCGTTGCGCGCTCTGTTCGTCCTCGAACGCGCGGCGGGCGAGCCCGCTGCGCTCTACGTGTCCATCCTCGTCCAGGATGTCCTGTCCGAAGGCTCTCACCAGCTCCTCCTTCACTTCCGGCCGCTCCAGCGCCCTGTGGGCGATGCGGTCGGCGTCTATGACGGCCGCGCCGCGCTTCCCCAGCAGGCGGGCAGCCGTGCTCTTTCCGGCGCCGAGGCCCCCGATGATACCCAGGACGGGGGTTTCCTGTGTCCGGGTCGCCGGTCTCACTTCGTCTCCGCCCAGTTCTTGCCCGTAGCCGTGTCCACCTTCAGCGGCACGTCCAACTCCAGGGCATCCGTCATGCACTGCGTCACGAGCCGCCGCACCGCGTCCAGCTCCTCGTCGGGCGCTTCGAAGACGAGTTCATCGTGTATCTGCAGCAGCATGTTCGCCCGGGCGCTGACCTGGGGCAGCTCCGGGTGGATGCGTATCATGGCGCGCTTGATCAGGTCGGCTGCGCTGCCCTGGATGACGGTGTTGACCGCGATGCGCTCGGCTGCGCTGCGGGTGGCGCCGCTGGAGCGAATGCCTTCGATGCGCCTTTTGCGCCCGGCCAGCGTGGTCACGAAGCCCTGCCGGCGGGCACGCTCCACCGTGTCGCCTATGAAGCTCTTCACCCGCGGGTAACGCTCGAAGTAGCCGGCGATGAACTGCTCCGCTTCCTCCACCGGGATGCCGATCTGCTTGCTGAGCCCGTATGGGCTCAGCCCGTAAATGATGCCGAAGTTGACGGCCTTCGCCCGCTGCCGCATCAGGTCGGTCACCTCGTGTTCGGCCACGTCGTTGACCTGGGCGGCGACGAAGCGGTGGATGTCCCGATCCTCTCGGAAGGCGCCCTTCAATGTTTCGTCGCCGGAGCAGTGGGCCAGTATGCGCAACTCCACCTGGGAGTAGTCTGCGCCCAGAAGCGACATGTCCGCCTCCCCGGGCACGAACGCGGTCCGGATGCGCCGGCCCAGCGGGGTGCGCACGGGGATGTTCTGCAGATTGGGGTCGCTGCTCGACAGTCGCCCGGTGGCGGTCACGGTCTGGTTGAACGAAGCGTGGATGCGCCCGGTCTCCGGGTGGACCATTTGCAGCAGGGCGTCGGCGTATGTGGATTTCAGCTTGGCCAGTTCGCGGTACTGCAGCACGTAGTCGGCTATCGGGTGCTCCGGCTTCAGGTCGGTCAGCACGTCGCTGGCCGTCGAGTAGCCGGTGGTGCGCCTGGCGTTGCGCGGCGGGGGCAGGCCCATCTTCTCGAATAGAATCGTGCTGAGCTGCTGAGGCGAGTTGACGTTGAACGTCTCGCCGGCTTCCCGGTGTATCTTCTGCTCCAGTTGGGCGGTCTGGCCGGCAAACTCCTCGCTCAGTGCCTTCAGCGCGTCCGTGTCCACCTTGATGCCCGTCCACTCCATCTGCGCCAGCACGGGTATGAGGGGCAGTTCCAAGTGGCGGAGCAGCGCGCCCAGCTCCGCTTGTTCCAGCCGCTCGCCGAGCAGTTCACACAGTTGCAGTGCGACGTCCGCGTCCTCGCAGGCGTAGGGGCCGACCTTGCCGACGGGCACTTTGTCCATGGTGGTCTGGTCGCTGCCGGCGCCGATCAGCTCCTCGATGGGCATGGTGCGGTAGTTCAGGTACCGTCGCGCCAGGGCGTCCAGCCCGTGCGAGCGGCTGGCCGGAGTCAGCAGGTAAGAGGCCACCATCGAGTCGCAGTGGATTCCGGCCGGTTCGATGCCGTAGTTGCGCAGCACGCCGATGTCGTACTTCAGGTTCTGTCCCACCTTCAGCGGCCGCTCGGCTTCCAGGATGGGTTTCAGCATTCGCAGGGCTTCGTCCAGCGGGCAGGTCTCGCTGCCCGGCGGGCCGTCCGTGGCCACGTACACGCCCTGATGCGGCTGCCAGCTAAAGGCCAGCCCGACGATGCGGGCATCTCGCGGGTGCAGGCTGGTGGTTTCCAGGTCGAATGACAGGCGCTCCAGCCCCCCCAGCTCACGAGCCAGTTCGTGCAACTCGTCCAGACTGGTTACGGTGCGGTAGTCCTTGTCGAGCAGATCGTGGGTCCGGGCCGGCTGCTGCTGGCCGAACAAGGTCGTCTGCGCGGAGACGGGCGCCGGGTCGTTCTGCCGCAGCGAGTGGAAGCCCACGGCGCGGTAGAACCGGTCCAGTTCGGGGCTCTTGCCGTCCTCGGTCCGGCAGGCGTCCCAGTCCACCTCCAGCGGTATGTCGCGGCGGAGCCTGACCAGTTTCCTGGCCAGTTCCACGTCGTCGCGGTGCTCGGCCAGGCGCTGGCGCGTCTTCGGGCCGGAGACCTTCTCCAGGTTCTCGTAGAGGCTCTCGATGCTGCCGAACTGGCGGATGAGCGCCTGGGCTGTCTTCGGCCCCACGCCGGGCACGCCGGGCACGTTGTCCGTAGTGTCGCCCGCCAGCGCCATCATGTCCACCACCTGTTCGGGGGTGATGCCTTTGCGGTCCTTGAGCGTTTCGGGGTCCATCAGTACTTCGCGGTCCTTGTGGACGTGAAGCACCGAAGTGTGCTCGTCAATGAGCTGCTCGGCGTCCTTGTCGGTGGTGACGATGACCGTCTCGACCCCCTGCTCCTCGGCCCGCTGGGCAAGGGCGGCCAGCACGTCGTCCGCCTCGTGTCCGGGGCTGGTCAGCCGGGGGATGCTCTGCGCGTCCAGCAGTTGCTCGATCAGCGGGATCTGGCGCTGCAAGGCGTCCGGCATGGGCGGCCGGTCGGCCTTGTAATCCTCGTAGATTCCGCGTCGCTCCAGCTCGCCGGGGCCGTCGAAAGCCACCGCCAGGTAGTCGGGCTCGTACTCGTCGCGGATCTTCTCAATCATGCGGGCAAACCCGTAGAGCGCGTTAACCGGTTCCCCGTCGGGTCCGGTCAGGCCCTTGATGGCGTAGAAGAACTGGTAGATGTGCGCGTAGGCGTCTATAACGAGAAGCTTCTCGGGCATGTCAGTATCGGTCGTTGCTGGGGGGCGCGCTAACGGTGGCGCCCCTGCTGGTTCCCCCGTCCTGCGCGTGCGTTCGGGGCGATCTTGGAGTAAAGCGCAGGGGATACGCCGGCCACTCGGCAACCAGTGCATTCGCCGGGCCTGACCCCAGTCAGGCGCCTGCCCCTTCTCGGGGCCGCAAGCGTGTCGGATGGCCTGTCACGCGAGGGCAGCGCCGCCGGGGGGCCGAAGGCAACGCCAGACGGGTTAGCAAATCTCCGGGTTGCTCAGCGAATGGTCGAAGTATGCTGCAAGGCAATGCTGGACGGCCGTCCTGAGTGCCCCGCGGGATGACACTATCACACTACCGTTTCGGCGGGCGGATGTCAAGGGCAAGGAGCGAATCAGCCGGGGCCCTGCCCGGCCGGGGCAAGAAGAAGGCGCAGCCGCGCAACAGCCAGCGGACATGATGACACGGATGATATACCGGAAGTCCTCCCGTAAGGATTCCGCTCCGCCGCTGCGGGCTGCGCCGATCTGTCAAGTTCCGGTTCGGCTCACTCAGCTTCCTGAGCGGCCTGCTGTGCTTTCTCGATAGCCTCCTGCACCTGTTCTCTCTGCTCCTCGGGGACTCTGCTCAGGTCGGGTCCCGTGACGGGAGCGGCAGAAGGGGCGGTCCTCGGCGCGGGCTCGGCCTGCCCGGAGGCCTCCTCCATCTCGCCGGCTTTCTGGAGGAGGTGTTCGCCGGCTCTCTTCATCAGGCTTTCCGGCTCCTCCTCGGGCTCCAGAGCCTTCTTGGTGATGAGGGCATCCACCAGCCGGATGAGCTGGATCTCAAGCTTCTGCTCGTATGTCAGGCGCCCGGCCTGGTAGTCGGCCAGGAGGTCCGCCATCTGGGTCTTGGTGGAATCAATGCCCTGATCTATGCCGGCGAACATCTGGTCGAGTATGGGCCCGAACTCGCGCTCGAACTCCTGTTCCATGCCCCGCCGGAGTGCGGGCCAATCGGCTTCCTCCAGGTCGCCGATGTTGGCCCTGTGCTCGGCGATCACCTGGGCCACCAGGTCCTGCAACTGCTGATCGAGCTGGTCCATGGTGACACTCACGGTCTGCTTGACCTGGTCCACCATGCGGGACCTGGCCGCCGGCATGGCGTTCTGTATCAGCCAGTCGGTGGCCCTGTCCACGTAGACCCCGGAGTTATTGCGGAACTGCTCGACCAACTGCTGCCGCAGCTCGGGCAGCTCCTGGGGCAGTCGTTCGAGTTCGGGCCTGATGTACTGTTCCACGATGCTGGGCGCCTGCTCTGTGAGTTCCTTTGTTGCCCAGTCCGGCAGCTCACCGGAGGTCAGGCCCGGAGCATCGTATTTGGCCAGCATGTCGTTAACTTGCTTCATGCCGAGTTCCACGATCTCGGCGGGCTGCGCCCGCTCGGCCACTATGCTCCGCAGTATGCCCAGGTAGGTGGCCACCACGACCAACACCACGATGAAGACCACGGCGGTGACCTTCCAGCTTCTGGAGGCGGCGCGGGACATAGACTGCGCGTCCGTGCGCAGCGCAGCCAGCGCGTCCGCCACGTCCTGTGAGACACCCCCCTCGGGTGTCTGAGATTCGGGAGTCATTTCCTGATCACTCATCTTGCGCTCTCCTTCTCAGGAGTTGCCTGTCGTTCGCTGGTCTGCGCCCAGTTGGGCAGACAGTGCCTGCTGTCCGCGGGCAGTTGGTCATTCAGTGACCCCCGCGTCCTTGAGGGACTGCTCGACCTCCTCGCGGTGTTCCTCGGGCACGCGCGAGAGATCGATCTCAATCTGAGGCGGGGCGGCCTGCTGCGCGTCCTGGGCGGCTTGCCGTGCTTTCTCAATGGCCTCTTCGACCTGGTCCCTGTGTTCTTCGGGGACCTTCGACAGGTCCACCTGCACCTGCGGCGGTCCGGCCTGGGCCGCCTGGCCGGGGGGCGGGATGTCGGTGGCGGGTGTGAACTCGTAGTCCTCCAGCTTGTATTTCATCAGGGCCACCAGCACCCGCACCGTGTGCTCCAGCAGCGCTTCGTCGCTCATCTCGGGCATCTCCGGGAACTGCTCCGCCGTCTGGCGGATCTCCTCCAGCTCCTCGGTGTTGTCTGCCCAGCGGCGGTCTATCACGCTCATCAGCGCCTGCTGGTTGGCGTCGATCATGTTGACCAGGAACTTCTCAACGTCCTCCTCGCTGACATCGGCCTCGGCGGCCAGTGATGCCTGCCTGTCGCGGATGATCTGCGCCAGGCGGCTCTCGACCATCTGCTGAAGCTCAGCTTCCAGTTGGTCGGCACTGGCCTGCAGCTCGCCCCGCACGGCGGCGGCCAGACGAGGACGCACCCGGCTGAACTCCTCCATGAGCACGGGTCGCAGGTCCTGGTAGGCGGCCTCCAACTGCACGTTCAGCATCTCGGTCAGACCCATCTCCGAGAGGATCTGTTCGACCTCTTTCATGTAGACCGGTCCGGCTTCCCGGATGATTTGCCGCACGCCCTGGCGGAGGCCCACCAGCGGCACGCGCTCCCGGAGCTGCTGCTCGATCTGCCCGGACTCGGCGACTCCGCGCACCAGGCCCCAGAAGCTGAAGACGTAGATCAACACAATGATGATTCCGGCCACCAGGCCCAGGAATCTGACGACCATGCCCGTACGCATAGAAGCGCGGATCGCCTGGAGCGATTCCCGCGCCTCTGCGATTTCGCTTCGCACTTCCTGGTCGCTCACGCTCATCGTACACACCCCTTCAAGGAAGGCTCAGTTACAATCCCCTCACTCTATCTGTTGCTGCACGCCCCCTCATCGTGAACGGAGCCGATCACCTCCTCCCACCTGCTGCGCAGTGTATGGGTTTGCTGGAAACTCCTTGAAAATCATCCATCAGAACCTCCGCAGGCCCACCGTCGGTGAACTACCCTCCGGCACGTCGCGCGGATAATAGTGCATAGCCGTGTGCATGTCAACCGCTTTTCGCGCCGCCTGCCGGCCCTCTGCGCCGCTCACGGGCAGCTCTACAGCATCGAGACCGGATCCACGTCCACCACCACTTTCACACCGGACGGGCCGCGCAGCAGCTCGGACGCGTCGTCCAGCAGCTCCCCCATGGCCCGTGCGTCCGGGCTCTTGATCAGCAGGTGTCTGCGGTGCCTTCCGCGCACCTGGGAGACCGGCGCCGGCGCCGGCCCCAGCACCTGCACTCCGGCCACGTCCGCCCCCAGCCGGCGCAGCGCCCGGCCGAGCTCCGCACTGTGGCTCTCCACGCGCTCCAGCGTGCGCCCGCGGCAGACGATGCGCGCCAGCCGGCCGAACGGCGGGTAGCCAAGCTCCCGCCGATGGGGCAGCTCCCCCGCCGCGAACTGCGCGTAGTCATGCTGCGCGGCGGCCCGGATGCTGGGCTCCTGCGGCATGAAGGTCTGCACGATGACCCGCCCGCCGGCCGGTCCTCGGCCGGTGCGCCCGGCCACCTGGGCCAGGAGCTGGAAGGTGCGCTCCCGCGAGCGGAAATCCGGCAGGTGCAGCGCCACGTCCGCGTTCACCACGCCCACCGTGGTCACGTTGGGGAAGTCCAGCCCCTTGGCCACCATCTGAGTGCCGATCAGTATGGCGGCATCGCCGCTCTGGAAGGCGTCCAGCTTCCGGCGGTGGGACTGGCGGGCGCGGGTGGTGTCGCTGTCCATGCGGATGGCCTCCCACTGCTCGAACCTCCGGGCGACGGCCTCCTCTATCCTCTCGGTGCCCGTGCCGCTGAACCGCATCCCCTCCAGCCCGCATTCGGGGCACTGCTCCGGCGGGCGGGCCTGGTAGCCGCAATAGTGGCACTCAACGGCACGGATACGCCGGTGGTAGTTCAGCGTGATGTCGCACCGGGAGCACTTCAGAACAAACCCGCAGCGCGGGCAGTGGATGAACGGTGCGTAGCCCCTGCGGTTCATGAACAGGATCACCTGCTCGCCGGCCTCCAGGCTATGGCGCATGCAGGACTCCAGCCGGTGGCTTATGGTCCTCACCTGTCCCCGGCCCGCCCACTCACCCCGCATGTCCACCACCTCGACCGGCGGCAGGGGGTGCCCGCCGATGCGCCTGGTCAGGCGGACCTCGGTGTACTTGCCCGCGCGGCAGTTGTGGTAGCTCTCCAGCGCCGGGGTGGCCGAGCCGAGCAGCACCAGGGCGTCGTCCA
>JAWOCH010000036.1:0-2927 GCA_046483865.1 Candidatus Brocadiia bacterium
CTTGCCTGATCCAGTCCCCCGGCTTACAATGCCCGCACCCTTTTGCCTGAGTGCGAGGTACGCCCGATGCGCATCGTCGCGCTGACCGACCTGCACGGAAGCGCGAAGCCGATCTCCACGCTGGCGGAGCCGATCTCGGAGGCCGACCTGGTGCTGCTGTGCGGCGACCTGACGAACTTCGGTGGACGCCGCCAGGCCGCTGATATCCTCGAAGCCGCGCTGGAGCTGAACGACGGCGTGCTGGCCGTGCCGGGCAACTGCGACCGACCGGAAGTCGAGCATTACCTGGCGGCGCAGAACGTCAGCATACACGCGGCGCATCGGGTGCGGGACGGCGTCGCCTTTCTCGGACTGGGCGGTTCGCTGCCCTGCCCGGCGAACACGCCGTACGAGTTTGGCGAGGAGGAGTTGGCGGAGTCGCTCGGGCAGGCGGCGCGGGGCCTCGACCCCGACCTGTCGTGGGTGCTGGTCAGCCATCAGCCGCCGCAGGACACCGCCGTTGACCGCGTGAGAAGCGGCCAGCACGTGGGCAGCCGCTCGGTGCGCGAGTTCATCGAGAGGCACCGGCCGCTCGTGTGCTTCAGCGGCCACACCCACGAGAGCATCGGCACTGACAGCATCGGCCCCACCCGGCTGGCCAACCCGGGACCGGCACGCGAGGGCGGCTGCGTCTGGGCCGAGATTGAGGACGGTGAACTCACCGCCCTGGAGCTGCGCTCGGGCGGCTGAGCCACATTCGCCAACAGACTGCGGCTTGACAGCGTAGTAGAATCGGGATATGCGGAACCCGACCCCTGCGGGAGACACACCAGAATGAGCGAAGCATCGAACAGGAAGCGCAACGCGTTCTTCACGCCGGAGATGTTCGCCAGGGAACAGGCCCAGCGTATGGAGTCCAGCCGGGGACGCCTGCTGATCGCCGGATGCTCCTCCGCTCAGCACCTGACCCGGCGCGTCGTCGAGTGCTACAGTGACCTTCTGCACGAGGCGGGCAGCGAGGATGAGGTGCTGCACCTGGAGGACATAGACGTGCGCTTCTCCGACACGGAGACCGGCGTGCGGCTGGACCAGCACGTGGGCGGCTACGACGTGTTCCTGCTGCAGTGCCTGCTGGACCCGACGGGCAAGCTGACGATCGATCAGAACTACATGGCGTTCCTGATCGCTGCCCGCACTTTCCGCGAGCACGGGGCCAGCCACGTCACCGGCGTGCTACCCTATCTGGCCTACGGGCGCCAGGACAAGCCCACCAAATTCCAGCGCGAGCCGACGACCGCCAAGCTGATGGCAGACCTCAGCATCGAGGCGGGCATTGACCGGCTGATCTCCTGGGACCCTCATTGCGGGCAGATACGCGGCTTCTATGCGCCAACCCCCAGCAGCATGCTGGAGCCGCTGACCATGTTCATCGAGACGTTCCGGGAGTTCGAGGGCCGGGACGACGTCATAGCCGTAGCCCCGGACGTGGGCGCCTCGAAGTTCGTAACGCACTTCGGACGCGCGCTGAACCTGAAGTGCGCGATCGCCAGCAAGTACCGGCCCAGGCCCGAGGTCAGCGAGGTCTCCGAGATCATCGGTGACTTCGAGGGCAAGACCACGGCCATCGTGCTGGACGACATGATCAGCGGCGGCGGCACGATACACGCCGCCGTGACCCGCCTGGCCCGCGAGACCGACATCGGCAAGGTCTACGCCGGCGTCTCACACAACCTGTGCCTGGAGGCCGGCCGCGACCGCTTGGTGGAACTGCACGAGGACTACGGGCTTGAGGAGCTGATCGTGACCAACAGCATTCCCCAGACGCCGCAGTTCCTCGAGTTGCCGTTCGTCACGGTCAAGTGCCTCTCCGGCGCTCTGGCCCGTACCATCAACCGCATCCACTACAACCGGTCCGTCAGCCAGGTGTTCTACCGGCCGGAAGCGCACCAGCCGGCCGACTGAACCGGGCGGCAGCCGCGCGCGCCAGAGCAGCCGGCATGTTCCCTTTTCTCGGGAGGTGGTTTGTGGCTGAACACGAACTCAGTGCCAGTGCGTTCGGTGCAGTCGGCGATGGCGCAACCGACGACACGGCGGCGATCCAGCGCGCGCTCGACCGCAACCGACGACACGGCGGCGATCCAGCGCGCGCTCGACGAGGCGGCCGACGTGCGCGGAACCGTCACGTTCGCGCCGGGCACCTACCTGTGCTCGACCCTCAAAGTGCCGAGCCACGTCGGGCTCGCAGCGCATCCGATGTGGAGCTACCGCGGCTTCGGCGGCGCCATCCTGCGCCTGGCCGACGAGCGGGCCCCGTGCCTGCTCGACGTGACAGGTGCCATCGGTGCCAGGGCTGACGGCCTCTGCCTGGACGGCGGAGACCTCGGCGACTGCATCCATGGGATACTGCTCGACCGGCCCCGGCCCGGCAGCAAGGAGGACACCCTTCACGTCGAGAACTGCCGGATCGCCGGGTTCAGCGGCGACGGCATCCGGCTCGGACTCGTCTGGCTCTTCACGGTGCGGCATTGCATGGTGGGGCACAACGGCGGCTGCGGGCTGTGGGTGCACGGCTGTGACGGGTTCATCCTGGACAACTGGTTCAGCGGCAACGGCGGCGCCGGTTTCGGCGCCTACGATGGCAGCGCCTCCATAACCATGACCGGCAACCGCGTGGAGTGGAACCGTGCGGGGGGCGTCGTCGTCCACGGCGGCTCGCGCTACAACATCACCGGCAACTACGTGGACCGCTCCGGCGGCCCCGGCCTGGTGCTTCTGCCCGGGAAGGAAGACCAGGGCAACCAGACCTTCGCTGTCACAGGCAACCTCTTCTGGCGCAGCGGCAAGCCCGAATGGACCGATCCGGACGGCTACGAAAGCTGCCATGTCCGACTCAACCACGTGCGCGGGATGACGTTCGTCGGCAACACGCTCCAGGCCGGTCAGGACGA
>JAWOCH010000055.1:0-6355 GCA_046483865.1 Candidatus Brocadiia bacterium
GCCGCGCCTGGTCCGGCGAGCCTACTGCGCCAAGGCTTCGAAGCCCGAGGGACGCCGGACCTACCCAGTGTCTGCGGCATAAGCGGACGCGCGGAAGCGCGTCCCTCCAGGGCGCGCCCCGGGGCATCTCCGTCCGTCGGATCCGTACCTCTCCGTGCCCTTCGTGGTGAAGGGAGGGTCCTATGCCACGGCTTTCTCGACGGCCTCGCCGCCGAAATCCTTCTGTGCCTCCACCAGCTCCCGGTAGGGCGTGCACCGCTTCATCAGCGTCGCGTGGCTGGCTATGTCCACTATCTCCCCCTCCCGCATCATGATGATGCGGTCGGCGTTGCGCAGCGTCGACAGCCGGTGGGCGATGATGAAGGCGGTCCGGTCTTCGATCAGCCGGTCCAGGGCGTTCTGGATCAGCTTCTCGTTCTTGGTGTCCACCGAGCTGGTGGCCTCGTCGAGGATGAGGATGTTCGGGTCCTTCAGCACGGCGCGGGCGATGCAGATGCGCTGTTTCTCCCCCCCGCTGAATCGGTTGCCCCGCTCGCGGGCGTCCGTGTCGTATGCCTCCGGGAAGCGCATGATGAACTCGTGCGCGTTGGCCACCTTCGCGGCGCGGACCACGTTCTCCCGCGTGGCCTCCGGCTTGCCGTAGCGGATGTTCTCCAGGATGGTGTCGCGGAACAGGAACGGCTCCTGCCCGACGATGGAGAGCTGGGAGCGGTAGGAGGCCAGGTTGACCTCCCGGATGTCCCGCCCGTCCACCAGTATCCGTCCGCCGCTTATGTCGTAGAAGCGGCAGATCAGCTTGATCAGCGTGCTCTTGCCCGAGCCGCTGGGCCCGACGATGCCTATGGTCTCCCCCGGCTCGACGCTGAAGGAGATGTCTTTCAGGATGGCCGGGCCGGAGTCGTAGCTGAACGAGACGTCCTCGAACTGCACGTGCTCCTCGACGCCCTCCACCTGGTGGCCGTCCTCGTTGCCGGAGATGTCCGCCTCGGTGTCCAGCACGTCGAAGACGCGTTCGGCGCTGGTGGCGGCATTCTCCATCTGTTCGGTCAGCCGGGCGAAGCGCCTGACCGGGGCGTTGATCATGCCCACCCACCCGATGAACATCACCAGCTCCGCCACGCCGAACTCGGTGCCCAGTATCGTGGAGCGGCCGCCGAACCAGTAGATCAGCACCATGCCCATCTGCGTGAGCAGCAGGAACGCGGCGGTGAACCGGGCGGAGAAGTGAGTGGCCTTGATGCGCTCGGCCCGGAAGCCGTCGCTGTAGTAGTTGAACTTGTCAATGGCCGCCTGCTCCTGGCTGAACGCCTTCACCATGTCTATGCCGGGGATGGTGTCGGAGAGGTGCCCGCTCATGGCGGCCCGCTTGCGGAACGCCTTGCGGAAGACCTTGTGCACGTGGCGCCGGTACCACCGGATGAGGAAGTAATAGATGGGCACCGGAATCCACAGGATCAGCGTGAGGGGCACCGAGTAGAGGAACATCCAGACCAGGATGATGCTCATCACCAGCACGTCCACAAGGAACTGCTGGAGCCCGCCCACGGCGAATCGCTGCAGCCGCGAGCTGTCGCTGACTACGCGGGAGATCAGCCGGCCGGTGCTCTGGCGGTCGTGGTAACTCATCGAAAGCCGCTGCAGATGCGAATAGACCGCCTGGCGGAGGTCGTAGATGACGTTCTGCGCCAGTTTCGCGTTCAGCACTCGCCTGACGGCGGCCAGAATGGCCCGCACGAAGAACAACCCGGCCACGATGCCGACCAGGATGCCGAGCATACGCACGTCGCCCGGCTCGATGGCGTCTCTGATGATGTTCCTGGTCAGGCGTGGCACCACCACCTGCAGCCCGGCCAGCGAGACGGTGAACGTGATCGTGACGGCAAGCAGCGCCTTGTAGGGCCCCAGGAAGGAGAGAAGCCGCCGCAGGACGGTCCGCTTGTCCAGGCACGCGTTGCAGATCTGCATCCGCGGCGGCAGCAACTGGCCGCACTGGGGGCAGCGCTGGCGCGCGTCCTCGTTCGCTTCGGCGGTGACCTCCTCCGCGTCCCGGTGCTCCAGCTTCTCCTCGTGCTCGTCCGGCTCGTTCCAGCACAGCCGGTCGGCCAGGTACTCCCCGAGCTTGTCCTTGAACTCGGTGACCTGCGAGATGAGCGAGGAGCTGAACCGCAGGGCCCGTACGTTCTGCTGCCAGGTGGTCAGCAGCAGGATGCCGTTGCCCATGTAGCGCTTCACGGTCACGAGGGCCATCTCCTGGATGGGCACCTCGCGGTGGATGCCCTCGCGATGCCGGTTGACGGCGAAGATCCGACGGTCGGAGACCACAAGCGCCTCCGGCACGTAGGCGCCCTGCATCTCCATGTCGCTGACAAAGCAGAACTTAATCCGCTCCTCCGGCTGCAGATGACCGTCCACGCGGTCCTGCACCCACTGGGGAGCGGCCGACAGTTTCCTGTGTAGTGTGCGTTCGTTCATGGGCCTGGGCGTCAGTAGTACATGTCCATCAGTGCGCGGCTGTCCGCATCCAGCGCGTCGGGGTCGGGGATGCGGAAACGGTTGGCGTCTACGTCAATGACGACGATGCCTCGTCCTTTGATTCGCCGGAAGTTGTCCCTGTCCTGCACCTGGAAGCTGCGCTCCCCCCGGTCGGTCATCACCGTCCAGAGGGTGGAGTTATGGGCTTCCTCGATGGACAGGATCTCTTTGATCTCGGGGATGTGGTAGCGCTGCTGGAGCATCTCCCGCAGCAGGCGGCGGGAGTCGTGCTCCAGCTCGCCCAGATCGCGGATGATGCCGATCTCCTCGTCGTCCTTGAACAGAACGACGTGGTGCTCCGGGTCCGAGTAGGGGAAGGCCAGCTTGGCGACGGCCTTGTCCCACTGGCCCCGGTCCCGCACCTTCACGGCCACGTTGCCCGAGTCATTCATGAAAACGTCGACGTCCTGTGCCGGCAGAAAGCAGCTCTGCATGGTGCTCATGCTCCTCGATGGGCCTTTCGGCCCGCTCCTGTGGATTTGATCCCGGCGCCGTCCGGCGGCCGGTCCCGAAGCGTCGGTCTGCACTCTGGGTGGCCCGATGCGTGGTCGCGAGTTCGCGGCGCGGCTTCCCGCAACGGGTGCGCAAGGGAACCGGGGCGACCGTGCCCCGCCGATGAGCCGCAGACGGCCCCTGCCCATACTCGACCGGCAGGCCGGAGCGGGCGAGGTTCTGTCCGGGCTGGCAAGGTGGGCTTACGGCAGAATCAGACTGCTTCCCCCAGGTGCGACCTCAGTCTGACGCTTTTCGGATGGTGATCTCCTGCATTGACTTCAGTGGTGCATCCGCCGGTACGGTTGCCTGCAAAGCCGGATGCGGCGCGAGGTTCCCGGGATCGGGACTCCCCTTTCCTTATGATGTGGGACTCGCTCCTCAGTCTCCGCAAAAGCAAAATGTCATGCGAGGCGTTGCCTGCATGACACTGTACCGAGTGTAGGCTTGCCCCCGACGGGAAGTCAAGGAGAATCTCGTCTTTTTCAGAAAAAGCCTTCGGCCGGCGGAAAATCCGCCGCATCGGGGGGCGTTTTGGGTGACTCCGCATGTTGACAGGCGCAGTCGGCGAAGATACTCTGGAGGTAGATGACACGAGGGGGTGTCGGCCCGGGATGTCAGGTGGCTCCGGCGCGGTTTCCCGGGCTGGTGTATGGGCGCCGGGGGACAGTATCTCTTTCTGAAGGGGGTTGTGCGATGTTGCGATACGGGCTGTTGGGCGTGCTTATTGTCGGTTTGGTTGGAGCGGCGGTAGTCTGGGCCGGCGGGCCTCCGGACTGGGTCCAGCGTGGAGAGCACCCGGGAGGCATGCCTCCGCAGGGGGGGATGATGGGTGGCATGGCGCGCGGCGACATCGCCGCGTGGGACGGCTCGCTGTTCGTGCTGCGGGGCGCAGAACTGGTCAAGTTGGACGCTGACCTGAACGAGGTCGCCTCCGTCGAGATCGCTGCGCCAGGGCGCGGAGGCGGCATGCGCAGCGGCGGCCAGGGCCGCGGCATGATGGGCATGCGGCGGGGTGCCATGATGGGTGGTATGGCACGCGTGGCTGCCGACAGCCGTTACGTCTACCTGCTGGCCGGCCCCTCCATCACCGTCTACAACCACGATCTGGACGAAGTGCGCTCCGGCCAACTGGCCGCGCCGCCACGCGAGGAAGGGGCGCAGGAGGAAGCTGAGGAGGAACACGAGGAGGAAGCAGAACACCCGGGGGCAGCGGAACACCCGAGTGGCGGGCGAGGACGCGGACGCATGGAAAGGTGATCCGCCGACTCCCGTGATTTCGGGACAGACGCACGGGCCCGGCTGAGTCCGAGCGACGCGTGCTGAGCACCGCTTGCCGGGCCCGTTGTGTCATCCTTGGCTCCCTGAGGGAACGACGGCTGTCAGGCGCGCGTTGCGATGCCTGCCGGGGCGCTCGGGGGCTGAGCGCGGGGTCGTGACTCTGGTTTGTTTCAGAAAGCGCCCGGCCGACCGGTGCGGGCAGTGCATCCTGACGCGGCCGGCTTTAAGGAGGGGAGATGGGGTGCATCCTGACTGGCGTGGCGCTGCTGGCGCCGAGGGTGGCGATGTTCTTCATCTGGCTGCTGACGAGCTGGTTCAGCCAGGCATTCGAGACCGTCATCTGGCCGCTGCTCGGGTTTCTGTTCGTGCCCTACACCACACTGGCCTGGATGGCCGGCGCGCTACACGGTGGAGTGCGCGGCTGGTGGGCGGTGCTGGTCGTGGTCGCCGTCCTGTTTGACATCGGCCACTGGGGCGGCAGCGGACGCAGCTATCGGGTCCATGTGCATAAGACGCGGGTTACCGCACCTTGAGTGAACCGGGCAATCCAGCAGGGAGGAACAGATGACCTCAGACAGCGGTGGAGGATTGATGGCGCTGGCGCACAGGTGGCGCAAGGCCATGTCTCTTGTGCTCCTGGCGGCCCTGGCGGTGCCGGTCCTTGCCGGTTGCTATGGGCCGTTCCCGCTGACCAACACGGTCTATCGGGCCAACGGAAGCATCGGCAACGACGTGGTGCGGCAGGTCGTGTTCTGGGTGTTCGTGATACTGCCGGTCTACAACGTCTCGATGCTGGCCGACGCGCTGGTGCTGAACGTGATTGACTTCTGGATCGGAGAGACCGTCGGCATAAGCGCCATCAGCGACGAAAGCGGGAACACGCTCGTGGTGGAGCCCGACAGCCGGGGGCAGAGGGCCGTGCTGAGCGTCCGCCGCCAGGACGGGCAGACCGTCCGGCTGCGCCTTGAGCGCGTCTCCGACGAGGTGTGCGAAGTGCGCGACGCCGACGGCCGGCTCCTCGGGCGGGCCCTGCGCACGCCCGGCGGCGGACTGCGCCTGACGGACGCGGAGCGCCGCGCCGTCGTCACGCTCAGCGCGGACCAGCTCGCGCCTTCCCGCCCGTTGTCGGCCGGGGATTAGGGACGCTGGAGCAGGTCGAGTCGTCAACGACAAAGGAGGTCCGTCGTGCAGCATGATGATGACACGTGTGCGATAAGGTCCCAGGGCCGCGAGGGCACGGTCATCGCCCTGGAGGGCGATGAGGCCGTCGTGCAGCTCGACGCTGACCCCGCCTGCGCCAAGGGGCCGGGCTGCGCGCACTGTGCCGTGTTCCAGTCCGGACCGGTCACCATTCGCATCCCCAGACGCGACCTGCGGAACGGAGACACCATCCGCATCAGCTCGCCCACCTATGCGGGCCCGGTTAGCATACTCGTCGTGTTCGTGCTGCCTATCGTGCTGGGGGCCGTGGGGCTGCTGGCAGGCAGCCTGCTGGAGCCGTCGCTACGGCTGGAGGGGTTCGGGGCGATCCTGGGCGGGGTGGCGGGGCTGGGCATCGCTATTGTCATAGCCCTGCTGACGAACCGCCGCCTCTCGGATGTCACCACCTACCAGGTGCAACGCTCCGGTCGCAAGCCTGAAGCACCGGCGTGACCTGCCACTTGATTGCCTCGCCGGACCCGGGCCGAGGGCGCTCACACACGGTCCGGCTGCAGGGTCATTCAAAAGTCGTCAGCAGCGCACGTTCCCCCGGCCCAGAACCCGCACAGTGTGTAGCCCAGCCGCCCTCGGCTGGGGGCAGAAGACGGATCACGGCCGAGGGCGGCCGTGCCACATAGGCCAGGTCCCTTCTCGGGCAGCAACTCGGCAGTTCAGGTCGGTTCAGTCAGATAATTGAATGACCCTGGGCGTGGAGGGCCACGCTTCCGCGTGGCCGTCCCCCTCCGTCAGGTAGGCGCGGCGTCTCGCCGCGCCTGGTCCGGCGGGGACGCCGGACCTACCCATTGTCTGCAGCACAAGCGGACGCGCAGAAGCGCGTCCCTCCAACGGC
>JAWOCH010000059.1:0-3517 GCA_046483865.1 Candidatus Brocadiia bacterium
GGGTTCGTCGGGCCGCACAATGCCCCCGAAACGCTCCCGCGCCTCACACGCCGTTGAGGAATTCCGCGGCCGTACTACCAGGCAGGAACGCGACCGCGGGCGACCGTCCTCCAAGGGTCTCTGGTGCCCGGCAGGTTATCCTGGGGGATTCCGCTGCGAGCCGCTGGGAGCCCGGTCCGGCTTCTGCGGACGCCGGCGGGCAACGAGACATTCTGAGTAGGGATAGCACACGCCCCGAAGGCGCGCTGTCGCCGTTCTTCTGGTCCTCCTCCGGCGCCTTTGCCGGCCTCATTCGGCGAAGGCAGGATACCGAACTCGCTGGCCGGTCTCCTGTCCTGCGTCGCCGGCTCCGTCGTCGAATAGGCTTGGGAGAGCGCCGGACGCCGTGTGAAACACTCCGAGGCGACCCCGGCTGGCGCAGGACCTGTTCGCCCGATGCGTCCGCCCTCACCGGCTGCACGGCCCTACCAGGGGGATGTGCCCTTGACAAGGGCAGGATTGTCCGTTAAGTAAACAGTTAACGCGAGGCTTTGACGCCCCAGGAGGTCGTGAGGAACCAATCGCGAGGGACTGAGCGTGGTAGAGAACGAGACGTTCGGAGAACGGATACGGCGCCTCCGGAAGGGCAAACTGGGGTCTGGCCCGACGTTCACCCTTCGGGAGTTCGCCAGGGCAGTGGAGGTCAGCCCGACCTTCATCAGCAAGATGGAGCGCGGCCACTTCAATCCACCGTCCGCTGAGACCATCAAGAAGATGGCCTCGGTGCTCCACGTGGATTCGGACGAGTTGCTGGCGCTTGCCGACAAGGTAGACCCGGAACTCGAGGCAATCATCTCCGGGAAGCCCACGGCGATGGCCCGGCTTCTGCGCACCGTGCATCAGATGGGACTTACCGACGGGGAGATCCTGGAACTCAGCGCGCAGATCCGTCAAATGAGACGACCATGAAGCTGATCATCGCCGGAGGAAGAGACTACGATTTCACCGAAGCCGGCAAGCAGCTCCTGGAGCGGGTGCACCAGCAACTGCACGTTACGGAGGTCGTCAGCAGAGGCTGCGCTGGCGCTGATGCGTGTGGCGAAGCGCGGGCCAGAGAGTACGGCATCCCTGTGCGCGTGTTCCATGCGGACCGGACAGAATGCGGGGAAGAAACGGAGGCACGGCGTAACCGGGGAATGGTCGAGTATGCCGATGCAGTGGCCCTGTTCCCTGGCGGCGCAGGCACGGCAAGTATGGACGAGCAGGCGCTCGCCGCAGGGCTGTTGATCTTCGACCAACATTGTGCGCTGTCCGTGAGTCCTGACCCCTCCACCATCCCCCTTGGTTTCGGGTTCCGATTCAAGCGCGGCCTGAGGTTCTGGCTGCCGCTCTGGATCGTCATTTCCCTACTGCCATTGCTGTCTGGCGACTACGAGGACATGGCGGGCAAACTGCTCGTCGGTACGCCGATGATCGCTGCCTTTGTCGCTATGTGGGCGGCTGTTCGAGACGGACTGGACGTACTCCGTCACAGGAAGCAGACCTCATGAAGCGCTCTGTCTACGCTCGTCTGCCGTCCGGGGGATCAGCATGTGGAAGCACTGAGACGATCGCGCGAGACCTGATGCTGTGCGCACAGGCTTCCAAAGGAAGGGAGTTCTGCGCGTTGGGTTCTGGTACGCGCGAAGTTGGCGTGAAAGACGTGTTCTGCACGAGGCGCCCCCCTGTAGCATCAGACAGGTGACAGCCGGTGGTCGGGCCAGCGCGCGGACGACCTCTCTCTGGCCTCTGGTATCCAGGAGGCGGCGACAATGCGGCAAGAAGGACAGGCCGCCAACCGGGCCGCCCATGCCCCACGCAAGTCGGCGGTGACGGGCGGAGTAGATGCACAAGGCGACCCCGGTTCGACACAACGGACTCCGTTCAATGACCTCGAAGCCGACCGTGCCATCCTGGGCCAACTCCTCGAAAGAACGCGCCTCTACAGGTCGAGCAGGGATTACCAGGAACTGCTTGACTTCACGTGCAGGTTGCGCAACTTCGCGCCGTACAACGCCATGCTGCTCCAGATCCAGAAGCCCGGGCTGACCTTCGCGGCATCGGCCTACGACTGGTGGCATCGGTTCGGTAGGAGGCCCAAGGAGGACGCGCGGCCGCTTATCATACTGTGGCCGTTCGGCCCTTTCGCTCTGGTCTACGCCATTCTTGACACGGAGGGCAGGGATCTGCCCAGGGATGCCATGGCGTTCTATGCGCGAGGGAAGGTCAACGAGGCGCGGATGCACCGCTTCCGTTGTCTACTGAGCCGGAAGAACATAGAGTGCGTCTGCGTAGACGAGGGCGACGCGCGAGCCGGCGCGATAGCCGTGACCGGAACTGTGAGAGATGCTAAGGGCGGAATCCTCAAGCACTACGGGATGAAGATCAACCGTAACCATCCGCCTGCGACCCAGTTCGCCACCTTGGCACATGAACTGGGGCACTTATTCCTTGGACATCTGGGTCCGGACAAAGCCCTTCGCGTTCCCGAACGCCCGACGTCGAACCCCATGCAGAGGGAGCTTGAGGCCGAGTCCGTCTCGTACATGGTGTGCAGACGTAGCGGCGTCAAATCGAGTTCGGAACGGTACCTCGCCAGCTTCGTAAGGGACCACGATACAATCGCGCGCGTCGATGTCTACCAGGTCATGAAGGCGGCGGGGCAGGTGGAGGCATTGCTGGAGCTTGGCGTGAACACAGGCTTCGGGCCGCGGAAGAAGGAAGACCGGTCGAGAAAGCCCGTGGCGTAGCCGAAGCATCCGGAGACGGCCCGGATGCGTAGGTGATGTACCTGATCCGCAATGACTGTGCTGGCGTGCAGAGTTCCGCGAACGGGAGACAACCGGTCCCACCGTCGCGATTAGTGACGTGGAGTCTTGCCAGGCTGCCTTCCGCCGTTGCCAGGAAGGGGATGTAACGCATGAGAAGGGGCACGCACTCCGAGAGCGCCGGCCCGGGGCAATCCGCTGCCATCTGGTCCTACAGGAAGACCGCCCTTGCGTTGCTGCAGATAGCCAGGCAGGGCTCTGAGGAAGGCGTCGAGGTGAGGCCGGAGGATGTGGGGCTACCCGCCGCACTGGTGCAGCTGTTCGAGGAAGCAAACCATGATGACCCTGAGAGCCTGTCTCAGAGACTGCTCGATGCATGCGGGGGGGACTATCTGTTGTATGCCGCGCTGCGGCTCTTGACGAGGCTGTCCGTGGCGGGACCAGGTAGCCCACCGGACACCTTCATGTTGGGTTGGCAGACGTTCCGATCATTCGCTCTTGCTCTTCTGAGGCGAACTCACCATACTCCCTCTCGTCTGGCAGTCGCGGCCCCGGCGGATGGCGATTGGCGCAAGGCGACTCTGGCCATGCTGGCGCAGGCCAGGGCTTGTACTGCACCCCTGAAACTGGACAGGTGCCTTATTCTCGGATACCGTCCTGGTTCAGGAGGATACACCGATGGCCAAACGACGCAAGTTCACCCCGCAGTTCAAGGCCCGAGTGGCCCTCGC
>JAWOCH010000185.1:0-6801 GCA_046483865.1 Candidatus Brocadiia bacterium
GCCGGGCGGGCGCCCAACCTGGAGGCGCTGAACCTGGAGGCCGCCGGCGTCGAGTCCCATCGCCACGGCGTGAAGGTCAACGATCGCCTCCAGACGACCAACCCGCGCGTCTACGCCGCCGGCGACATCTGCCTGCGCTACAAGTTCACCCATACCGCCGACGCCACCGCCCGCATCGTCATCCAGAACGCCCTGTTCTGGGGACGCAAAAAGCGCAGCGCGCTGACCATCCCGTGGTGCACCTACACCGACCCCGAGATCGCCCACACCGGCATGTACGAAGAGGACGCCACCGAGCAGGGCATCTCCGTGCAGACCTTCACGCAGCCGTTCTCCGAAGTGGATCGCGCCGTGGCCGACGGCGAGGAAGAGGGCCTGCTGAAGGTGCACGTGCGCGCGGGCACCGACCGCATTCTGGGCGCCACGCTCGTGGCGCGCCATGCCGGGGAGATGATCAGTGAACTCACCACGGCCATCGTCGGCGGGGTTGGCCTGAAGACGCTGTCCGGCGTCATCCACCCGTATCCCACCCAGGCCGAGGCCATCAAGCAGGTGGCCGACCAGTACAACCGCACGCGGCTCAGCCCCTTCATGAAGGGCCTCCTGGAACGCCTGCTGGCCTGGCGGCGATGACGCGCCGCGTCGCATCCGTTACCATGGGCGCTCCCATGCTCCCGGATGAACCGCAACCGCGCTGCTGGCTCGGCACCGGACGGTGGGCATCCCGTGCGGCACTCGCGCGGGCCGGCATCGGCCGGACGGTGCCGTCCGTGCCCGCTGCCGACTGCCTGATCGTGTTCACCCGCTACCCGGAGCCCGGCCACACAAAGACGCGGCTCGTGCCCGCGCTAGGCGAGCGGGGCGCGGCTGACCTGCACCGGCGCATGGTGGAGCGCGTGATGGCCGCCGTGGGGGAGCTGGCCGCTCGGATGCCGCTGCGTCTCCACGTCAGCTATGCCGGTGGCGACACAGCCCGGATGCGCCAGTGGCTCGGCCGGGGCGCTTGCTATCTGCTGCAGACGGGCGAGGACCTCGGAGAGCGCATGTCCAACGCCCTGACCGAGGCAATGCGCCGGGGCGCTCAACGGGCCGTGCTCGTTGGCACGGACTGTCCCGGCATCGGGCCGGACCTGCTGGCAGATGCCCTCCGTCGTCTCCGGCAGCACGACGTGGTGCTCGGGCCCGCGCGTGACGGCGGCTACTACCTGGTCGGCCTGCGGCGGCCCGTCCCCGGCCTGTTCCACGGGATTCCCTGGGGCACAGATGCCGTGCTGCGGCGGACGTTGCGACGTGCCGACCGCCTGGGCCTCTCCTGCGCACTGGTCGCCGAGCTGGAGGACGTTGACCGTCCCGACGACCTGCATGTCTGGCAGCGCGAGACGGGCACCGACGCCGCCCTCCCGGCCGAACCGGCCATCTCTGTCATCGTGCCAGCGCTCAACGAAGAGCGCTACATTGCCGACTGCCTCCGCTCGGCCGCGCCGGGACGCAACGTGGGGGCCGTGGTCGTGGACGGCGGGAGCGAGGACGCGACTGCCGACGTCGCCCAGCAGGCCGGAGCGCGCGTCCTGGCCGGCCCACGGTGCCGCGCTATGCAGTGCAACCTGGGCGCTGAGGCGGCCGACGGGGACATCCTCTTGTTCCTCCACGCCGACTCGTTGCTACCGCCGGGATACGACGCCCACGTGCGCCGGGCCTTGAGCCGGCCGGGCGTCTCCTGCGGCGCCTTCCGACTGGGCATCAACGGCGACGGCGCCGCCCTGCGCTTCCTCGAATGGACGACGGCCCTCCGCTCGACCTACCGCGGCCTGCCCTATGGCGACCAGGCGTTGTTCCTCCGCCGGGAGGTATTCGAGCAGGTTGGCGGCTTCCCGGATATGCCCATCATGGAGGACTACGAATTCGTCCGCCGTCTCGGCTGCCTCGGCCGCGTGGTCACGCTGCGCCCGCCGGTCCTCGCCTCCGCCCGCAGATGGCAGCGGGTCGGCGTCTGCCGCACAACCATCCTCAACTCAGCCATCGTGGCCGCCTACCGCCTGGGTGTCTCTCCGCACCGGCTGGCCGCCTGGTACGGCCGCCGGGGGGGCTGAGCCGGCACAGGGTCCATCACCACGGGGACACGGAGGACACGGAGGACGACGAAACTAACCACGACGACACCGTTCGACGGGCTCACGGCCCTGAGCACAGTCGAAGGGCGACGGGCACAACGAACGGCAAGATAACAAGGATGGACAGGATCAACAGCATAGGCAAGCACGGCTTTGGGCCGCGTTGTTGTCCGTATCCTGCCCATCCTGTGGATCCTGTTGTTTCGGTCCGCCTTTCGTCGTGCTCGTGGCGTCGTCGTGGTTATTGACATCCCTGTTCCTCTGGGCGACAATCGCGCGTGCCTTCAAGGTCGCCCCATCATTCCATCACCAGGGAGAACGCCATGGATTCGCTTCGGAGATGGGTGGGACTGGTCTGCGCGGGGATGCTTCTGTGCCTTGCGGCGGCTGCGCCGGTATGGGGAGGGGAGACTGTGGAACGGCCTGCTTTCCCCGGCCTGGGCCGTTTGCTGCTGCCCGAGGTCGGGCCGGGCGCCGTGCGGGCGGACGGGGACCTGTCCGAGTGGGCAGGGCGGCCGTTCGTCTACATGAGCGATCGCTGGCAACGGATCCAGGCGGAGTCCGAGCTGCCGGTCCGCGAGGACCGCGCCGCGGCGGCGCTGGCACGCGACGGAGAGGCGCTGTTCATCGCCTTCCGCGTGGTGGACGAGGAGGTGGCCAACACCTACCCGGAAAACCTGTGGCAGGGCGACTGCGTCGAGTTGTTCGTGGACGTGCGCCCGGAAGGGGAGGGCCTGGGGCAGGCGCCGTATGCGCCCGGCTGCTACCAGCTTGTGTTCTCGCCGGTGTCGCTGGAGGGCGAGCCGGAGCCGCGCTGGCGATGCCCGCAGATGGATGCCGGCGCGCCGGACGAACTCCAGGTGGCCTCGGTGTTGCTGGATGATGGTTACGGGATCGAGACACGTATTCCGTTCGTTGAGCTGAACGGCGCCGGCTCCGAGCGTTTCGCCAGTCCCGTGGGCATTGACTTCCAGGTGGACGACGCCCTGGTCGGTCCGGAAGGGGAGTGCACCGACCGGGTGGCTTACTCCTGGCGCGGCTGGGAGGGCAGCTACCAGTCGCCGGGCATCTTCGGCCGGACGGTGCCGGTGACCACCGATACGCCGTCCCCGGAGGTGGTGAGCTATGTCCCGCCGCGCCTGCTGGCGAACACGCCCGAACGACGGATCGTCTCCGCCGTGGCCACTTTGCCCGGGGTCGAGCCGCCCGAGCTGGCGCTGCAGTTCCGCTACGAAGCCACCCGCGGCGACCGTCCGCTGGAAGAGGAGGACTGGGAGGTGCCGGCCGGCACGGAGGCGCCACGGGCGGAGAGCGACGTGAGCGAGTGGGAGGACGCCGTGCTCGGCCTGCACCTGCGGGAGCGCACTCTGGAGCTGTCCCGGCCGATCGGCGGGCGCTACTACTTCACAGCCGAATGCGCTCTGGGGGACGCACCGGCAACTGACGAGGCGCGCTTCTACTACTACGAGGGCGAGCCGGAAGGCCGGCTCGCGCGGGTTACCGATGCGCCGACGGCTGAGGAACTGCTCGCCAGGCTGACCGAAGGCCTCTACATGGACTTCCAGTCGCCCAACTGGGTCTTCGCAGACCAGCAGATGCGACTGTCCGTCTCCGCGCCGCCGCCCGAATGCGCGTGGGGCCTTTCTGAACGGCTGGGCGCCGAGGAACCGGTGGCCGTGGAGTTGCGCCTGAGGCCCCTGGACGGCGAGGTCGAGGTGGATGCACACCAGCAGGCGTTGACCCCGCGGGGGGCCTTTGTCCGGTTCGAAACGGACGACCTGCCGGACGGCGTCTACGTCGGGCGGCTCTACGTCGTGCCGTCGGAGGGCGAAGCCCGGCCCGTGATCTACCCCGACGACGAACTCGGGCCGACCTACTGGCCGACCGAGATCGTCGGCATCGAGCGCGGGCGCGACTACGAGCTGTCGGCGGTCATTAACGACTCCTCGGAGATGCTCGCCAAGGCCGTGCCCGTGGGCGATCCCTACCGGGAGCAGTTTCCGGAGGACGACGAGGCGCGCTGCTTCGCCCGCAGCATCTGGGACCTGCAGCTCTACGAGGGCCGCATCTACACCGGCTGCGGGGACTGGAACCGCAATCAGGGGCCGGTTGACATACTCTCCTTCGGCCCGCCGGAAGGCGAACATGAAGAGCTGACTTTCCAACGCGAGTTCACCATAGACGGGGAGTCCGTCGAGGCCATGCGTGTCCTGGAGGGCCGGCTGGTCGTGCCGGACATTGATCCGCGCGACCCGTGGGAGCTGGGCAACCTCTACATCAAGCATGAGGGAGAGTGGGTCAAGAGGCGCACCGTGCCCAACGGCATCCACAGTTTCGACGTGGCCTACCGCGACGGCCGGCTCCACGTCGCCACGGGCACCGAGAGCGGGGCGGCGCTGTACGCCTCCGAGGACTGGGGGCAGACGTGGGAGACCGTCGCACGCGACGAAGGCGGAGCGTGGGGCGAGGGTCGCTTCTACCAGCTCGCACTGGCCGGAGATACGCTGGCAGTGGCCGGCTCGCGCTCGCGCGAGTACATGCATCTGCTGTCCGACGGCGAACTGCGCCGCATCATCCGGCCCTTTGTGCCGGGGGCGGAGGCGTGCTGGTATCCCTACCGGCTGACGACGTTTGGGGGCGGGTGCCTCTACGCTCCGCGCCTCTTCTGGACGCAGGAAGTGCTGGAGACAGCCGCGCCGCTCTACCTGGTGAGGGACTTCCAGGAGGGCGGCTGGCTGGTGGACGGCTTCCAGCAGCGGCAGGTGCACGACATCCTCGCGCGGGACGGCCAGGTGTTCGTGCTGAGCAGCAGGCCGGCCGAGGACGGCTACGCCGGGGAAGTGCTGCGCTCGGACGACGCACGCAACTGGCTGCGCATCGCCGCGTTCACAACCCCCGCCCGCGCAGAGTCACTGGAGAGACTGAATGGGACGCTCTACGTGGGTCTGGCGTCCGCTTACGACGAGGCAAACCCCATGTCGGGCCGCATCTGCCGGCTGGAGTGACCGGCTCAGCCGCCCTGCAGATCGTCGAAACTGATGATGTCCGGCCCGGCTCCGCCCTCTCCGGGAGTGACGATGCGGTTTCCCTGCTGCTCGCGGAGTCGGTCGAGCTGTTGCTGGAGGCGCTGGCGGACTTCCTCGACCTTCGGCTTCGCGTGGGCGGTGTACTGCTCGAACGCTTCCTCGATAGATCCCGCCTCTATCTCGAAGGAGATGGGGAACTGCTGGACGCCCGCCGGCGTGCGCATGTTGATGGCGCCCCGCCCGATGAACCGAACGGTGTCCCCCTCCAGGCTCTCCAGGCGGTCAATCACCTTGATCGGGAAGTCGGCGTCTCCTGTGTCGTCCTGCACGAGTTCCTGCTTGCGATAGATCATCCGTTCGTCCCTGGCTGATGGCGGGGCGATTGCAGAGCGGCTACAGAAGGTACGGTAGCGTACCACAGGCCGCGCCGCAACCGTGCCGACAGTGCTACCCCTCGACGGGTCCTGTAGGAAGCTCAATGGGGGATACGCACAATCCCCGCTCCCCAGCCGCGGGGCGTACAGACAGCCATTGGAACGGAGCGCGCGGGGTTGCCGACCGGCTAATCGCGTCGCTGTGGGAATGCCCAGCGCCCGACGGCATACCCGTCGTCACCCGCTATGTCTATGGTGGTGAAACCGAGCACGAAGTCGAGCATCTCGGTATAGCGCGCGTTCCAGACCAACCCCACAAAACCGATGTGCGGGAAAAAGTGGACGCAGGCGGGCGTGTACGCCGGGTGGGGGTCGTAAGGCGGCAGGACCAGCCCCAGCACGCCGGCCGTCTGCGAAACGTAGGTGTCCGGGTCTTCTTTGTCGAACTCGCCCCAGCCGATGGTCTCCCGCGCGTAGCCGAAGCCCGCGCACTGGTTGAAGTGGCGCGTCACGCCGACCTGTCCGCCGCCCCAGCCGGCGAACCAGCCGTCAAGGTTGCTGTAGCCGAAGGGCCACACGTAGAGGCTGTTCCAATACAGGCCCACCTGGGGTTCCTTGCTGATGGTGACCCCGAGGTCAATGATCTCCAGCGCGTCGTCCACGCGATAGCGCACGTAGCTGCAGCCGGACGCGCCCACAATCAGCGCCGCAAGCGCGCACAACAGCACGGCCTTCGTCCTCCAGTGGCTCTGCATGAATCCCTCTCCCCGCGATGGGTGGTATGGCCCGGCGGAGACCCCGGCGGCCCCCGCCGGCAGCGGGTTCCTTATACCGGTTCCGCGAAGCCAAGGTCAAATCTGCCGCCGACCCGCCTGGTCAGGGGGCGACCTGGATGGTCAGCACGTTGCTCTGCTCGCCGCCGCTGCGGAACGATATCGCCTGCTCGCCCGACAGGTCGGCAGGCACCGTCACATACAGCGAGCCGCTGCCGGTGGTCAGGCTCGCGCCCTCCGGCGCAAGTTCCCGGCCGCCGAGGATGACCACGCTGTCGGAGGCGCTCTGGCCGGCGCCCACTACCTTGAGCTGCAACTGCGCACCGGCCTGCACGCTCTCGCTCGGGCTGGTGCCCAGCAGGCGGGCGTCCTGTATCTTCAGCTCCTCGGCCGCCGGCGCCCGTGTGGCGTAGACGACCTCGTAGGCGCCGCCCGAGCCGCCGGCCGAAATCACGCGCACCGTGTAGGCGCCGCTCTCATACGGCTCGCCGCTGTCGGGCAGCACGTAGCCGCTCAG
>JAWOCH010000137.1:0-3008 GCA_046483865.1 Candidatus Brocadiia bacterium
CACTGCCACAGCAAGGGAGGGCCCTGACCCCGCGGCACCGTCACCGCCCGACGAGACGAGACAACCATGGCACGCAAGCGGTTCGCACCGCGGCCCGAGCCCGTCCGGGATCTGCGCGGCACGGATGCTGACCGGACATTCCTTCAGCCTGCGGCGATGCGGGCCTGGGTGGCATCACTGCCAGTGGCCCATCCCCAGCGCACCGCCGAATCCCTGCTGGAGGCGCTGGCGACGATCAACGACCACCGCATGCCGGCCCGCCGCCTCCGGCGCCTGCTCGCCGCCCTGGAGCCGGCAACCGAGCGCACAGCCCGCCTCGTGGCGGCATCGGGCGCGGACGGCGGCAGCGCTACGCTGCCAGCAAACGGCGCGTCGACAACGGCCCTGAAACTGCGCGAGGAGCTGGTACGCGGCTACCGACTCCTCCAGCGTATTGCCGGACCGGGTGGGAGACGCTTCCGCCACGCCAGCGGGCGCATCCTCCATCACACTGGCGCCGTACTGGAACAGTGCCACGGTAGCCACGCCGAGCCACCTCCGGGCCTCTGGCACCTCCTCCACAGCCAGGCCCGATCGGCGCCGCGCGGCCAGCGCAATCGCCGCTACCAGGCGGTGCTGCTGGCCGCTGCCTGTAACCCGTGGGGTCTGCGCCGGGAGCAGATCCCGGTGCTCTACGCCTATAGCCGCCGATGGGCAGGTGCGCTCCGGATCGCGGCGCGAGCGTCCGGATACGGCGATATCGCCTTCATGCCCCGAGCCGACGCGGGCCCGTTCCCGGTAGCTGCGGGTCAGACATCCCCGGAGGGCACGCTGTTTCTGAACCCCGGGCGAGTGCTGAAGTATGTCGAGCGCGAGCGTCGCCGCATGGCACGCCGAGGGGCGGCGGCCGACAACACCGCATCGCTGGTCCTCGAGCGGCTTGCTTCCCAGCTCCCCAGAGCCCGTCCGCGCCGCTATCCACGGCGCCGGGCACGCGGGCGCGTCACCGTCGTCAGCGGGCTGTCATCGATTCACCGAACCTTGACCGGTGGCAGCGAGGCAGCCGACCCCCGGGCCGTCTTCGACGGCCACGCGCTCAACGGTGGCGAGGCCCGCGGCGAAGACGTCTGGAACCTGATCCTGCCGAGTGCGGAACTCACGCAGAATCTCGGTGATACTGGACCGCAGGCGCGGCGCCCGCCACTGCCCGAGCCACCACACGAATCGGACTGGGCGCTGCGGGATCGGTCGCCGGACGGCTACCGGCTGGCCCATCCGGGCGAGGAAGTTGACGGCGTTCGGGTGGGTCGACTCCTGCTACTGGCCGAGGCCGGGCGCGGGCAGAACCCCTCGCTGTGGGAGCTTGGCGTTGTCCGCTGGCTACGGCACCATCGCACGGGAGATGTGGAGGTTGGCGTCAGCATCATCGCGCCACGGGTTACGGGCTTGACGCTGACGGCTGAGACCCCCGGCGGCGCAAGGACTCCAGCTTTCGGGGGCTTACTAACGGCGGCAGTGCCGCGGCTGGGCATCCAAGAGAACCTGGTGATGCCATCATTGCACATCGACGAGGGACGCCCGGTGTGGCAACAAACCGACAGCGGCGAACTGCCGTTGCAGCTGATAAGCTGCGCAGAGAGGGAAATCGATTTCACCCGCTACCAGATTCAGCGGGTGGGGTTCTGACCGCCCGCTGCCGAGTCCAGCGGGGGGACGCGAGGTGACATGCAACAGGATGAGATTGTCCGCCTCCTGGTGGCCGAGACATCACTGAACGACGCCGAAATGTTCATCAGCGTGCTCCGCAACGCTGGACATGCGGTACGCGCGACGCACGCCGAGGATCTCGAGGATGTCCAGTCGGCGATGGAGCAACATGCCTTCGAGCTGTTCCTGTGCACCGTCCATAATGACGAGTTACCCCTCGCCGACGCCGCTCACGCGATCCAGGAGAGCAGCCGGGACCTTCCCGTGGTCGCCGTGGCCGAAAGCCATGATCCGGCGCTACGCCTTCAGGCCATGCAGGCCGGCACCGTGGATCTGGTTGCCAAGGACGACCTGGAGCACCTCAAGCTCGTGGTCCGCCGTGAGCTCCGGCACCTCTACGAGCGCCGCCGACTGCGCCGCGTCGAGCGCTCCCTAAAGGAATCCGAACGCCGTGCCAGTGCGCTGCTGGAGAGTTCCCGGGACGCCATTGCCTACGTCCACGAAGGCATGCACATCCACGCCAACCCGGCGTACCTGGAGAAGTTTGGCTTCGATCAGGTGGAGGCCATCGAGGGCATGCCGATCCTGGACATGATCGATGCCGATGACCAGAAGCAGTTCAAGGACCTGTTGCGTCAGCACAGTCGCGGCGATCAGGGACAGGCCCAGGCGGACCTGCACATGCTCACCGATGGCACGCGCTTGCCAGTCACTATTAGCCTCTCCACCGCTACCGTGGACGGCGAACCGTGTACCCAGGTGTTGATCCGGGATCAGGCCAGTGCCGCCCATGCGGCAGCGGAGGAGCTGGAGTCGCTGCGCAAGCGGGATCTCCTCACGGGACTGTTCAATCGCAGCCACTTCCGCGAGTGCGTGGACGAGCGGCTCAACAGTGACGGTCCCGGTGACGAGGTTGGCCACGGCCTGCTCTACGTCCACGTGGAGAATCTGGACAATAGCCGTCAGAACCTGGGCATCACGGCCTGTGACCAGGTCATTACGGACGTGGTGGGCATCATCAACGGGGAACTGGATAGCGACGCCTTCGGCGGCCGTTTCGCCGATGAGGTGATCACGGTCATGCTGCCCAATCGCGGCGTTCATGACACGATCGCGGTGGCCGAAGCCATCCGCCAGAGAGTCGAGGAGCACATCGTCGAGACGGACAACCGCACCGTGACCACGACCGTGACCATCGGCGCGGTCATGATGGGCGAGACCACCCGCAGTGCCGACGATGCGCTGTCACGCGCGTACCGGGGTTGCGATATCGCGACGCAAAACGGCGGCAACCAGGTCCACCTGGTAGCGGCCGAGGACGA
>JAWOCH010000141.1:0-6670 GCA_046483865.1 Candidatus Brocadiia bacterium
CCCGCGCCGGGGTCAAGAGGCAATCGGCCCTTCGCGGTTCAGACGCCGACACAGAAGGTCGAGACTGGCCTGAGGGATGGCCTTCCTGGCTCGCCAGCACACGCGGCGGCGGCGCGCCGGCCACCAGCCCCAGCCGGCGCGGTGGCCCGGTTACGCGCACTTCGCAGAAGTTGTGAAGCGCGCCCGGCGGCCCCGCCCAGGGTCATTCAGAAGTCGTCAGCAGCGCACTTTCCCCCGCCCCAGAACCCGCACAGTGTGTACCCCAGCCCTTCGACTCCGCTCAGGGCCTTGAGCCCGCCGAAAGGCCGCCCTCGGCTGGGGGCAGAAGACGGATCACGGCCGAGGGCGGTCGTGCCACATAGGCCAGGTCCCTTCTCGGGCAGCAACTCGGCAGTTCAGGTCGGTTCAGTCAGAGAATTGAATGACCCTGGAAGCTGGTGCGGTCCCAAAGCGGTGGGCCTGCCCCGGGTCACCGGGCTTGCCGCTCGCGTTGCGCTCGCGGCTCCACCCGGAGCTACGGCTCAGACGCCCGCCGTCCGGCGGGCTGAAAGCACCCTTCAGCAATCTTCCGCCGGCGTGCAGAGGCACCGAACGGCCACGGCCGGGGGCGGCCGTGCTACATCAATCTTCCGCGGGCGTGCAGAGGCACCCCCCCGCCGTACGGCGCCCGAAGACGCCGCGCCTACCCGGATTGGGATAGGAGCGAGCGCGGACGCGACAAGGCTTGCGCGCCGCCCGTGTGGCGTGGGCGTCCCTCCAGATCTGGCGCCCCTGTCCGGCAAAGGCCGCCTACAAGCCATCCGCTCCGACTTCTGAATGACCCGGCCCCCCGGCGGCTGATTGCGCTTTCCCGGCCTGCGGCGTTACTATTGGGCGGGTATCGGCCTCTCGCCCGGGTTTTGCCGCATGGCACCTGAACGGACAGTTACCACGCTTCGTGCGCACGGGATGCGCTGGCGGACCGTGGCGGAGTTCGCGGAGACCATCCCACGGCTGGACCTGGAGCGGCTGCGGAGCCCGCGCGAGCTGCCGCCGGACGAACTGGTCAAGGACAGCACCACCCGCACCGTGGCCCGCCTGGACGATCCCCTCCAGCCCGACGGGCCGGGGCTGTACGTCAAACGCTACAAGTTCCGCGACCTGACCGACCGGCTCCGCTACCTGCTGGTCCCCACGAAGGCGGAGCAGGAGTGGCGCATCAGCCGGGGGCTCCAGGCGGCGGGCATCCCCACCTGCGACGTGCTGGCGATCGCCGAGCGACGCCGCGCTTTGCTGCCACGGGAGGGATTCCTGGTCAGCCGCGAGATCGCCGATACGCACGGTCTGGCCGAACTCGCCGGGGAGGAAAATGACGCCGGTTTCCGCGCCGAGCTGCTGGAGGAGCTGGCGGCGCTGACCGCTGCGCTGGCGAATGGCGGGTTCCACCATCGGGATTACCACGCGGGCAACCTGCCGGTGCGGGCCGGTGCGCGGGCGGGGCGGCGCGTGTTCGTGACCGACCTGCACGCCATCCGGCAGCGCCGCGTCGGTCGGCGGCGCATGACGCACATGCTGGCCATGCTCTGGCCGACGGTCGAGCAACTGAGCGCGACCGAGAGGGACGAAAGGCGCTTCCTGCGCAGGCTCCTGGAGAGCTGGCGCGGCGGGCCGGGGGCAGCCGACGAAGCCGTCAGGCGCCTGGCCCAACGCGTGCGACGGCGCCGGGAGCGCCTGCACCGCCGCCACGTGCGCAGCCGCACGAAGCGCTGCCTGAAGGAAAGCTCCCTGTTCACGCGCGACGTGACCGAGGACTTCGTCATGCACCGCCGGCGCGACTTCCCCGTGGAGGCCGCCCTGAGCGCAGTCCGCGCCCACGAGCGGGCCGCCGAGGGCAGTTCCGAGGGAGGCGAGATCCGCCAGAGGAGCCGGCGCACGGTCGTCAGCGTCTGCCCGTGCAGCGTCGTCCCGCCCCGCACTCAGGGCCAGCCGGCACGGCCGGAGGAGCTGACGCCGGGCCAGGTCTGCGTGAAGGCGTTCCTGCGGCCCTCGACCTGGGACCGCATCAAGGACGCCATGCGCCCCCGCGGCCGGGCGCGCGCCGCCTGGGTGGCCGCCCGCGGAATGCAGGTGCGGGGCATACCCGCCGCCCAGCCGATCGCGTTGCTGGAGAGTCGCCGCAAGCTGAGCGGGGGGGCGGATTACCTGATCACCGAGGCAGTCGAGCACGACGACGCCCTCTACGGCGCCCTGCGCGAGGGTGACCTGTCGCCGACGGACAGGCAACGGCTGGCCGAGGCAATGGCGGACCTGCTGCGCCGCATGGCCGAGGAAGGCGCCTATCACCCCGACACGAAGCCGGGCAACATCCTGGTGCGGCGCGAGGGCGACGGTTACAGCCTGTGGCTGGTGGACCTGGACCGTACGAGCTTCCCCCGCCGGCTGAGCCGCGCGCGGTGGGTCAAGACACTGGCGCGCATCAACGCCCAGGTGCCCGCGGAGTTCTCGCTGCTGGAACGTATGCGCTTCCTGCGCCGTTGCGGGCGGGGCCGGTGGGATGCCGAGGAGCGGCTGGAGGTGGCCCGCGAAGTGCTGCAGCGGTCAGCGGAGCGGCTCGGCAGGGCGGCCGCGAGCGGCGCCATCAGCGCTGACGATAGCGGTTAACTTGTTCCTTAGAAACGTGTTAGGACGCAAGCCTGGGGCCTCGTTTGAACTTGACGCGCCTCGACCGGTCGCGTATAATGGCCGCATGTAACAGCCTACGGGCTGAGTTGATTCTCGCACGGCCGGGGGGACGACTTCCGCCTTCGCCTGCGGGCCCGAGCCGGGCACCCGCGCTCAACTTTCCCTGGCGCACCGGGGGCGATATGTCACGGGTTGACCGGAGCCGTAGGCCCCCGCGGCCGAAGCACGCCCCGGCGCTCTCCCCCCGAATCCGACCGCACTCAGGCACCGGGACGCCGCCGGCCGAGATCCGGCGGCACACGCGCAAAGGTAACACACAAGAGGACGCACGCGATGGGCGAGACGTTACTGCTGGTGGGCCTTCAGTGGGGCGATGAGGGCAAGGGCAAGGCCATTGACGTCCTGTCGGACCGCTTCGAGGTGGTCATCCGGTTCCAGGGCGGCGCCAACGCCGGCCACACGGTGCACATCGGAGATGAGGAGTTCATCCTGCACCTGGTGCCGACGGGCATACTGCGCCCCGACACGCTCTGCATCCTGGGCAACGGCATGGTGGTGGACCCGCAGTCCCTGCTGGAGGAGATGGCCGGGCTGCGCGAGCGCGGGCTGCGCGTCGGGGAGAACCTGGTCATCAGCGACCGCGCCCACGTGGTCATGCCCCACCACAAGATACTGGACCGGGCCAAGGAGGCCTTCCGGGGCACGGGGAAGATAGGCACCACCGGGCGGGGTATCGGGCCATGCTACGCCGACAAGGCCGCCCGTTGCGGCATACGCTTCGCCGAGCTGATGGACCCGGACGACTTCCGCCGGCGTCTGGACGCGCTGATGGACGTGCAGAACCGCGTGCTGGAGAACGTCTACGGCGTCGAGCCCCTGGACACCGACGCCATCTACGAGCAGTACATGGACTACGCCGAGCAGCTCGCGCCGCACGTGCGTGACGCCCTGCCTCTGATCCAGGAGGCCCTGGACGGGGAGAAGGGCATTCTGCTGGAGGGCGCCCAGGGCAGCCTGCTGGACGTGGATTTCGGCACGTACCCGTTCGTGACCAGCAGCCAGGTCATCGCCGGAGCCACGGCCGGGACCGGCATCCCGCCCACGCGGATAGGCGGCGTGATCGGCCTGGCGAAGGCATACTGCTCCCGCGTCGGCACCGGGCCGTTCCCCACCGAGCAGGACAACGAGATAGGCGAGACCATACGCGACACCATCGAGCAGCACGGCGGCCGGGAGTACGGGGCCACCACGGGCCGGCAGCGGCGCTGCGGCTGGCTGGACGGAGTGGCCCTGCGTCACACCGCCCGCCTGACCGGCGTGACGGGCCTGGCAGTGAGTGTGCTGGACGTGCTGAGCAGTTTCGAGACGATCAAGTTCTGCACGCGCTACCGGCTGGACGGACGGGAGGTGACGACATTCCCCGCAAACGCAACCCTGCTGGAGAGGGTGGAGCCGGTATACGAGGAGTTCAAGGGCTGGCAATGCGACATCTCGGGCGCCGGCAGTTGGGAGGAGCTGCCCTCGCAGGCGCAGCGCTACCTGGAGGCAATCGAGCAGACGGCCGGGGCGCCCGTGGAGCTGATCTCGGTCGGTCCGAAGCGCACCCAGATCATCGAACGCCACGCTCATGAATGAGCTGCCGGACAAGCTGCCCCGCCACCTGGCCATCATCATGGACGGCAACGGACGATGGGCGGCGGAACGGGGCCTGAGCCGCACCGAAGGGCACGAGGCCGGCTTCCAAAGCGCCCGCGCCGTCGCCGAGTGCTGCCGTGAGTGGGGCATTCCCGTGCTGACCCTCTACGCGTTCAGCACCGAGAACTGGAAGCGCCCGGCCACCGAGGTGCGCTTCCTCATGTCGCGCCTGGCCAGGTTCCTCAAGGACAATCGCGACGAGTTCGCCGACAGCGGAGTCCAACTGCGCGCCATCGGGCAACTGGACCGCCTGCCCGGCGGCGTGCGCAAGGAGCTGGAACGCGCCATCGAGCTGACCAGCGGCGGGCAGGAACTCACGCTGGTCCTCGCCCTGAGCTACGGGGGGCGGCAGGAGATAACCCGCGCGGCGCAGGCCATCGCGCGCAAAGCGAAGGAAGGCGAACTGGCCCCGGAGGAGGTTGACGAAGCGCTGCTGGGGCGCCATCTTTATACATCGGGCCTGCCCGACCCCGACCTGCTCATCCGCACCGGCGGGGAGCGGCGCCTGAGCAACTTCCTGCTGTGGCAACTGTGGTACACTGAAATCTACGTGACCGACACATACTGGCCCGACTTCGACGAGGCGGCCCTGCGCGAGGCGCTTTGGGACTACGCGGGGCGGAGCCGCCGGTTCGGCGGCCTGAAGGAGGAGGCCCCACCGGCCGCCCAACAGAACGCATAGGGAACCTGTAGCACATGGACACGTCCGAGCCGGCAGATCAGCAGCCCCGCACCGCGACCGGCGCCGAACCCGTGCGCACGCCCATGATCGTGCGCACCGGACTCGGCGCGGCCATGGTCATCGCGCTGGCGTTGATGCTGGCGGTGGACTCCACCTGGCCACAGGGCTACCTGTACCTGGCAGTGATCATGGCCATGACGGCACGTGCGCTGAGTGAGTACAGCGACACAATGGGCAGGCTGGGGCTGCGGGTGGGCCGCTCTGCGCTGGTGTTGGGCGGGGTAGGGCTGGTGCTGGTACAATGGACGGGATGGAACCTGCCCCACCTGGGGCCCTACGTGCCTGCCCTGGCCTGGTTGGCCGCCCTGGCGATCGCCCTGCTGACCGCTCGCGTGGTAAGCAGCCGCATCGAGAACGCATGGGAGGAGATCTCGGCCAGCCTGGCCGGTTGGATCTACGTGCCGCTGCTGCTGGGCTTCCTGACCGGAACGCGCATACGCTGGGGCGTGGCGGGGTTGATAACGGTGGTCGCCGTCTGCAAGGCGGCCTCCACCGGGGCCTATTTCATCGGGTCCTGGCTGGGCCGGCGCAAGCTGGCGCCCCGGCTGAGTCCGGGCAAGACGTGGGCCGGCCTGTTCGGGGCGGTTCTGGGCTCAGTGGCGGTTGCATGGGCACTGAGCCACTCGCCGTGGGCGCTGATGAGCCCGGTGGCGGCGCTGCTGTTCGGACTGCTCATCGCCGCGGCGGCCACAGCGGGGGACCTGGCCGAATCGCTGCTGAAACGGGAGGCCGACATCAAGGACAGCGGCCAGATTGCGCCTGGCTTCGGCGGCATGTTGGACATGCTGGACGATCTGCTGTTCGCCGCACCGGTCGGTTTCCTGTTCCTTTCGATCTACACTTCGCTCGGAGCGTGAAGCGCCGTGCAGAAGACCCTCCGCCTGGGCGGGCAGGATGAAGTAGTTCGCCTGTTCGGCCCGCGAGACAGCTACCTGAAACGGCTGCGCGAGGCGTTCGACGTGAATGTCGTCGCGCGCGGGGAGAAGCTGCGTCTGGAAGGCCCCGAGCAGAACGTGCGCCGCTGCGAGGCCGCGCTGCTGGAGATGGAGCAAGAGCTGAACCGCGGCAACACCATAACGCGCGAGACCGTGGAGCGCCTTGTGGAGAGGCAACTGAGCGGGCCGGCGCCGGAGCCCTCCCAGCGGCTGGAGCCCTGGCCCGGCGTCTTCCCCAAATCCCCCGGCCAGGCGGCCTATATACGCGCCATGCTGGGCAGTGAGGTGGTCTTCTGCATCGGCCCGGCCGGCACGGGCAAGACCTACCTGGGCGTGGCCGTGGCGCTGAGCTTCCTGAAGCGGGGCGACCTGGAGCGCATCATCCTCTGCCGCCCGGCCGTGGAGGCGGGGGAGAACCTGGGCTTCCTGCCGGGCGACGTCTACGCCAAGGTCAACCCCTACCTGCGCCCGCTCTATGACGCCCTTTACGAAATGATCGGATTCGAACAGGTCGCCAAACTGATCGAGCGTCAGGTAATTGAAATTGCGCCGCTGGCCTATATGCGCGGACGCACCCTGAACAACGCCTACATCATCCTGGATGAAAGTCAGAACACCACCCCTGAGCAGATGAAGA